>JAUXBJ010000306.1 GCA_030619425.1 bacterium | reverse complement strand
GCGGCGCGGGTCGGGATCGTGCAGGATGACCAGATCGTACCGATTGAGCGCAGTTTGTCGGCTCGGGAAATTCCCTGCCAGATTGCCCATCTTGCCACCGGTGGCAACGAACTCCACCTCGTACTTGTCAGACTGTTCCAGAGCTCGTTTAAGGAAACCAACCTCATAATCGGGCGCCGACGAAGCTAACAGCACCAGGAGCTTACTCTTGAGCACCTTGACGGCAAAGAACCGTTGGTTATTGTCGGTCGTCTCTTCACCCTCAATCGGCACTGCTCGCGCGCGCAGTAACGTCTGCCCCGGCTCTTCAGGGATATAGCGCAAAGCCACCTCGCCCAATCCGTCATCGGTCGTGAGCTTAAGACGCTTCTGATCGACCACCCGGTTGCCGTCCAGCAACTCCACGTTTACGGTTCGATCGTCGCCTCGTTGCCAATGGAGTTTGACGACAATCTCGGACGGTTGTCCGACAAAAGTTATCGGATTGAAGGTCAAATCGGCGATGCCGACATCAAAACCGCCGCCCCCCATCGCCATGTCGATAGTCACAATAGGTGTGTTCAGCGTTGTCGCGATATCTGTTGGTTCCCGACCGGAATTGGTATTGCCGTCACTGAACAGCATCCACAGGTCAGCCGGCTGGTCCAGTTGTTGCTTGTCCAGTTTGTAGAGGGCATCGGCCAGGGCCGTTCGGTCGGGATCGACGAGAGCCGGTTGGGTAGCCAGATTGCCACCGAAGTAGCGGTATTCCGGGTTGATCCGCGATGACATTTGCACAAAAGAGGCCGACGAAGTAAGCGAGTCCATCCGCTCACGACGCGATTTGCCTGCCTCCAGCTTATTCATGCTGGCCGAGTGGTCAGCCAGCATCGTCACTCGCGGCGGACGCTCATATTCTCTGGTAACGCTCAGCACCGGCTCCAGCAGGGCCAGTACCAGGGCCGCCACCGCTATCGTACGGAGTCCGGCCAGAATGATGCGCAGATACAACGGCAGGGGTGGATTGGTCCGACGATACAGAAAGAAAGCTGCGACCAGGAGAACTATTAGCGCCGGCCAGACCAGATAGGGGTAGGCGGTGAGGAAACTGAGGGAGATTTCTTTGATACCGGGCATCGTTTATCTTATACTCGCCGGGCTGGGTTTTGGTTTAGCGCCTCGGCGCGGCGGAGCGCGCCGCGAGGTCTCGTCACGAGGCCCTTCGGGTCGCGTAGTCGACGAGATTGGCCAGACTTTCGTAGTAAACTGAGTCTTCCACCCGAGAGATCGCGGCCAGTCCCTGATTACTCAAGCGGTCAGCCTTCTTGTACGCGTAGTCGATACCCCCATTCTCAGCGACGAAATCATGGACTTTCTCAAAAGAAGCTTCGTGTCCGTCGTCCTTGAGGTACTTCATGATCTCGCTGCGACTGGCTTTGTTCACTTTCTTGAGCGAGTAGATCAACGGCAGCGTAACCTTGCCGGTCATGACGTCGTTGCCGGGTTGTTTGCCGGTAACCTCCGGGTCGCCGACGAAATCGAGTAGATCATCGGCAATCTGAAAGGCGGTGCCGACTTTCTCGCCAAAGGTCGCAAAGCGCTGTCGTTCGCGAGCGCCCAGTTGGGTCAGGATCGGACCCGCCTCGCAGGAAACAGTAAAGAGCGAGGCCGTTTTGTCGGCAATAATCGACAGGTACTCCTCTTCACTGAGGCTGTAGTTGCCGGTCTCTTCAATCTGGCGCAACTCGCCGACGGAGACACGTTCGGTCGCCGTTGACACCGCCCCCATCAATTCAATCGAACTGGTTTCAACGAGGATACGAAACGCTTTGGCGAAAATATAGTCCCCCATCAACACCGAGATCAGGTTGGTCCACTGCGCGTTAACCGTCTCCTGACCGCGACGAAGATCGGACTCGTCAACAACATCGTCATGTAACAGCGTGGCGGTATGTATCAACTCGATGGCCAGTGAAGCGCTGACGGAGTGCTCGGTGAAAGAATCAGCCGCCCGCGACGACAGAAACATGAAAGCGGGACGGATACGTTTGCCGCGAGTACGCAGCAAATGGCGGGCAATCGATGATATGAGTGGTGAGTCCCCCCGAAGGTAGTCGGTCAGTCGACGGTCAAACTCTTCGAGATCGGCCTTGACCGGCTCGATATACTCATCCATAGTAGCAGCATCAAGCATCCGACTGTCGCTCCATTCAACGCATCCAGCACTGGTGGGAGAAAATATGGCCTGGCAGTAATCTTGTCAATTGATTTGTCGCTAACCTGACATCGGCCTCCATGCCTATCCTCAATCTCACATGCGATTTACCAGAACTACGGCGGATCGCGGTACAATATCGCCCGTACCGCCTCGATATATGCGCCATCAGCCATGTAGTCTCTTTCGTTATGGCCACCCTTCAATTCGACAAATCGCTTCGGGTCGACGGCACGATCATACAGCCTCCGCCCCATCGCAAACGGGACCAAATCGTCGGAGGGTGAGTGCGTTACCAACAGCGGACAGTTGACCTGTCCGATCTTCTGAATTGAGTTGAACTCGTAGCGCAACAGAAGGGCTGTCGGAAAATACGGGAACATCATTCGCCCCATCTCCCTGGCCGATGTAAACGACGACTCCACGATCAAACCGGCGCAATTGACGTGCGAAGCCAACTCAATCGCCACCGCACCACCCAGCGATCGCCCAAACAGCACAATCTGATCGGAATGCACACCCTGGCTCCCGGTCAACCAACTGTAGCAAGCGGCGGCATCGGCGTACATATTGGTCTCAGAGGGGGTGCCGTCCGACTGGCCGTAACCACGATAATCGAACAGCACGACGTTGGCCCCCAACGCGGCCAGACACTCGATCGTCTCCAGTCGGTGCGAGATATTACCGGCGTTGCCGTGGCAGAACAGAACCGTCGGCGCACCGCCATCACCGGATCGGCCGGTGACGCGACTACCTGATGGCGCCGGGATGTACCAAGCATGGATGCTCTCACCGTCGGTCACATCGATTCTGACTTCCTGAAAGCCAAGACCGATATCGCCGGGAGATGCCTCCAAATCCCGTGTCGGAAAGAAGACCATGCGGTCCTGGATCAGGTACAGATAGACACCAAAGGCAACAAAACCGCCGACCGCTATAGTCACAACTACTAAGAAAGTACTCAACAGCTTCATCTCATCATCAAATCGCTACTCAATAGTTACGAACAGGAAGACCCGTTGTTGAGTTCAAGGTAATGCGGAAAGGCGGCCTTGGCAACCGAGTCTTCGTAGGGTGGGTCCGTCTTCGGACCCGCCACTTATCGGAACAAATCACTCGCCATACTCATGATTCCCAAAACTGTCCCCATTTTCTCTCCAATTCAAATCACACTCGCCCTCTCGACAAAACCTCTTGAATGATGACAACCTATATTCTTTCGGAGAATCTGCCAACTCGTGCTTTACCGGATTGTAATGGATGTAATCAATGTGGCGATTCATATCTTCCTGCGAACGAATAATATGGTCCCAATATTGAGGTTGCCAGACAGAACCCGAGATTCCTGTTCGACTTCTGTATTGACCTGAAAAGGAAAGCTTTATTCTCTGCATGATACGCGAAGTATCTCCGTTCGGCGCATTGAGGATAAAATGAAAATGGTCTGGCAGAACTACCCATGCCAGAACCTTGAAATCAGATTTATCTCCTGCCCTTCTTACCGCCCGAGCTAACAGTCTCGCGTGCCGAACAAGCAGGGGCTCTCGACGAGCGGTTACAGAAGTAATGAAACAGGATTGTCCAGGCAAGAAATGACGAATTAACTTTGACATGGAATCAAGGTAGTTGGTCGGACTGACAGGCTATGTCAGTCAGAATGAAGATGGCGGGTCCGAAG
>JAUXBJ010000072.1 GCA_030619425.1 bacterium | reverse complement strand
CATGGTGTCGACGAATTTCTGGTCGATCACACTGAACGTCTGTTTGTTCAGGTAGTTGCGCAGCGTTTTGTAAACGTAGTCGTAGGTGCGACGAATAGAGTAGACGTTGAACGTCTCCTTGGTGAACAGCGTCGCAGCGCCCATAGCCACCGCCGAGCCCTCAAAACTGACCAGCGGGTTGACGCCTTTCTCGTTGATCTTGCTGGCGTCCGGCTGATTGGCTTTGAAACGAATGTACTTGGCATCGGCGATCTTGCCGTACTTGAACCCGGCCGATGGCTGTTGCATCCCGGCTGTGGTGTCACCCTTATACATCATGCCGGCCACGGAGGCCGACGGTGGGATCCACATGTCCTCGTCCTCGTACTGGTTGGCGCTTCGGGCTTGTAAATAGTTGGCGAACACCGACACGTACTGCTTGTAGTCATCGATTCCCGGCATGTTGGCGTAGTTTGGATCGTCAAGCATCTCCATGACCTCTTCGAAACTCTCGAAGTTCGGCAGGTCGGTCATGACGTGAACCTTGTTGGGCAGGCCCAGTTGGCGAGCCACGTTGTCGATATTCTCAACACTGCCCAGATAGCCCGGTATCACGGCCATAGAGAAACACTCTTTGATGCTCCACTCGCGGTAGAGTTCGGCCACCGCCTTTGAGACTTCTTCAAACTTCTCTTTGTCGTCCGGGTCGGTCAATTCCTCCGCACTGACGTTGGCGAACCAGGCATTGACTTTCTCGTCCGGTTCCAGCTGTGCGTTGGCAAAGAACTTGTCAATCCCACGGTAGGTCGTCTCGAGTTCGCGACTGCCCTGGTGCACCTTCTTCATGTTCTTTTCCAGATTGGTCTCCAGCTTAGCCGACTGCTCGCTAAGAGACTTGCGAACCTCGTCTAAGTTGTCGCTCTGAGACAAATACTGCACCCAGAGCTTAAGCCTCTCACCCAGAAGTTTGCGCTGAACGGCAAAGTCCTTCTTGGTCAGGAACTCCTTGCGCTGAAAATCCTTCTTGGGGTCGAGCCACTCGATCCCCCGGACCAAGTCGCCGTCGGCGGTCTTGAACGACGGCAACAGGTTGGCCAGTTTCTTGAAATCTCCGAAGGAATCACTCAGAATCGACGCGAATTCCTCGTCAGAGACCTTTTCTGCTGCCGGCTTCGCCTCTGCTGCTTCGGCCGGCTGCGGCTGAGCTTGTTTTTCTTCTTCGCCCATTTATCCGTTACCTCGTTTTGACGTCTATTCCGTGAGTAGGTCTATATAGTAGCTGGCCGCTTTCAGAAGCGCTTCCTTTTTCTCTTTGTCGCCCAGCGTTTTCTTTAGAGGGTTGTTCTTCTTCAGTTGCTTGTCGAGATCGGCCATCATCTCCTTCTGATAGTAGGTCTTCTGGAGAAAATCGTTCTTCTCAATCAGTTCTTTCGATGAAAAGTCCTTCATTGCCTTGATCTCAAAGTCCGCGTTGATCGGTTCCCCTTCGGCCGACTCTAATTCGGCGGAGAACGACGGTCGAAACTTTTGGAACACTTCTTTGAGGTTGTTACACCGCGTCGGTGTAACGTCGGCATCCTCCTCACTGTTTAGTTTTGCGGCATAGAGCATCTTGTTGGAGGGGAGAAGCTCGACCGGCACCGAGTCGTCTTTTTTGATCCGTTCCGTTGCCCCAAGAATGAACTTGGCCATTTAGTCCTCCGTATTGCTAATTCATCCGGCCTACGCCTGCTCCGTAACGGTGAAGACGTAAGCATCATCTTTAACATCTATAGTAATGCGATCACCTGGTGACACCTCACCGGTGATTATATCCACGGAAAGCTTGTTGACAATCTCCTTCTCGATAATCCGCTGAATCGGCCGCGCGCCCAGCTCAATCGTATAGCCGTCGGTGGCCAGCTTGTGCTGCGCTTCAGCGGAGAGAGTCGCCCGGATGTTCTGATCTTCCAGGAGTGTCCCCAGCCCCTTGAACTCCAGGCCGGCGATTTTCTCAACCTGCTCCTGCGAGAACGAATGAAATACGATAATATCCGTCAGCCGGTTGAGGAATTCGGGCCGGAACTTGGTGAACAGGAATCCGCGGATCTCCTCCATATCGAGTTCGTGTCCCTCACGGTCGGCATCGAGGATTTTGTCGGCGGCGTAGTTGGAGGTGAGCACCACAACGCAGTTGGAAAAATCGACCGTACGGTTTTGTCCATCGGTGAGGCGGCCATCATCCAGAAGTTGGAGAAGGACGTTGAAGACATCGGGGTGGGCTTTCTCGACCTCGTCGAACAGAACTATCGAGAACGGTTTGCGCCGCACCGCCTCGGTCAACACGCCGCCCGCTTCGTAGCCGACATATCCGGGCGGGGCGCCGATCATCTTGGCCACCGAGTGTGGTTCCATGAATTCGGACATGTCGAGCCGAACCATCGCGTTCTTATCGTCAAACAGGAACTCGGCCAGTAGTTTGGCCAGATAGGTCTTGCCGGTGCCGGTGGGGCCAAGAAACAAGAACGACCCGACGGGACGGTTGGGCAGTTTCAGCCCGGCCCGCGCCTTACGCACTGCGTTGGCGATCCCCTTGATCGCATCCTCCTGACCTATGATCTTGGCGGCAAGAAATTCCTCCATCCTAACCAGGCGGTCTTTCTCCGCCGTCAGCATCTTGGAAAGCGGGATGCCGGTGCGCCGCGCCACCACCGCGCCGATATCGGGGTCATCGATCACCCGCTCGGCCGTCTCAACTGTCTTAGTGATGTCGGAAAGGTGCTTCTGACGTTTTTCGAGGTCAGTCTTAATATCGGTCAGGCTCATGTTGTCGATTTTCATTGCCCTGCTCCTGTTGCCGCTTCGATGCGATAACCCCAGGAATCGTGCAGCCGATTGAGGTCGCGCGTGAAGTCGTCGTACGCTTTCTTGAGGGACTCAAACTCTTCGCACTTCTCCGGCGTCTTCTGCGATTCACACGCCTTGATCATTTTCTCTAGGGATGTCACCTGCTCAGTCAGTTGAGGTATCTTCTCCCTGGCGAACTCCTCCTTAACGCTGAACTCGGATCCGGCCTCGTCGATAAGGTCCAGAGCCACGTCGGGCAGGTTGCGCTCGCCGAGATATCGCTGGGAGTACTTTACGGAAGCTGTGACCGCCTCTTTAGTGTAGGTCAGTTCGTGGTGCTTGGCGTAGCTTTCGACCACACCTGAGACGATCCTGACGGCGTCGTCGTACGGCGGCTCCTCGACTTTCACGCGCTCGAAGCGCCGGTCGAGAGCCTTGTCTTTTTCCAGATACTTGGTGTATTCTTCTTCGGTAGTGGCGCCGATCAACCGAATCTGCCCTCGGGCCAGCGGCGGTTTGAGAAGATTAGCCGCATCCATTCCGCCGCCCCCCTGGCCGCCGCAGATCATGTGGACTTCGTCGATGAACAGCACGATCTTACCGGCCGACTTGACCACTTCCCCGATCAGCGTCTTGAACCGTTCCTCAAACTCACCCTTGTATTTGGCGCCGGCCACCATCGAGCCGAGGTCGACTTCCATGACTTTGACGCCCTCGAGCGCTTTCGGCACCTTACCGTCGACAACCGCTTGGGCGAACCCTTCCACGATGGCCGACTTACCCACGCCGGCACCGCCGGTCAGGGCTGGACTGTTTTTGCGACGCCGCAGCAGAATCTGGATCATTTGCTGCAGTTCGGTTTCACGACCGATCATGTTGTCGAACTCGCCGGCGGCAGCGCGGTTGGTCATGTCAGTGCAGTAGCGCAGGGTGCCGGAGACTTCTTTTGCAGCCGGTTCGCCCGGAGCGCCATCGGCGCTCGGTGTGGCAGTGGCGATTTCCTGAACCGATTTGGCCTCGGCGATAGCGCGGTAAATATCTTCCTTGGACAGGTCGATCTTGTCGCGAACCACCGGGTTCAGCTTTATCTTGGGGTCAAAGGCCGCGATAAAAATATGTTCCGGTTCGACCAGCGGGTCGTAGAGTTTGGCTTTTTCCTCCAGCGCCTGGGTCAACACTTCGTGGACGGCGGGGGAGATGGCCAACTTGTCGCGGGGGGTGGAACGGTGCGACTGCTCCTTGAGGTGATCTTCGAGCACCGACTCGATGAAGGCCGGGCTCTTGCCGACCTGGTTCAGGATCGACTCGACCTCTGAGCCTTCGTGGCGGATGACAGCGATGAGCAGGTGTTCGACTGCGATTTCGGGGTGCCGGAATTCGGCGGCGACTTCCTTGGCAACCTTGATAACGGTTCTCGAATCCGATGAGTAGTTGGCAATATCCATAATTCGGCAATATCCCTACTGCAATGGTCTACTTAGCGGTCACACATTCCGAAACAGTTGTTTCGGAAAATACACTCGGAATCTCTTATTATAGACCCTTGTATTCTCAAAAGTCAAGTTGTTTTGTATCAACTCGAGAGCGCATAAATAGCTGGACTCCCTCCACATTTCAGGTCCGCGGCTATTTCAGTCCCTGTCCACCAACGCCCGCGCTTCTTCCACGGCATTAAGAAGCCGCGCTTTGGCCTCATCGTCGGGAAGAATTCCGATCTGCTCTTCCACCGAGTCGAGCATGGCGCTACGACGAAGCAGCCCGGCCAGCCTGATGGCCTCAGTCCTGACCGTGAGATCGCTGTCCGCTAGCAATTCCAGCACCGCCGAGTCGGCACTGCTGTCCTTGCGCATATACAAGCCCCAGTAGACATCGTCAGTATACCCGTCCGACAACATTCTCCGGGCCAAGTCTCGGATCTTCTCAATGTCAGCCTTGCAGACTATTACGATGGTGACTGTTTCACGCGTGATGCCTGTCAATGGTGGTCGTGCGTCTGTTCCGCGCACGGCCACAATGAGTTGGTCCAACTCACTGGATGACCAGTCTTGAACGTATTGTGCCTCCAGGGCGGCATCGAACTGAAAAAACTCGATTCCCGTATCCAGCATGCGCAGGATGTGCTTCTTCATTTCTCCTGGGTGTAGCTCGTCGGCCTCAACGGCGAGATACGCTTTCATGTTGGAAACATATGCCGCTCTCGATTCAGGGGGAACCGGTACTGGTTCCGACAAGGTGACGAGATGCCATTCGGTCTCTCCTTCCTGGGGCAAGGATTGCCCTCCAACGCCCGACACCAAGAACACTAGATAGCAGGAATCCGGCGTTAATTCAGGAGTCTCGGACCCGGCTCCCGCTAACACCAAAGTGTGTCCCCCAGTTCGTCCCGCTGAGCCACGGAAAAGTTCGAGTAGCTCGATCTCATATCGAGTCCGTTGGTCAGCGTCCTCGGGTCGGGTTATCTCGCGAATCGGTTTCACGAGAGCTACCATATCGGATTTCCCGGTAACCGACATTATGCGATCGCGCATCAGATTCTCCTTCGTACTGCAGTTTCCCGCTGATATAAGTGCCAGCAAAACGGTAGTAGGCCACGTCATGAGACGGGGCCGGCACTTCTTAACCAAAGTTCTAATCATCCCGCGGATCATAGGAAATACACTCTCGCAGGTACTGAGCATTCGAGCCATCGAACTTCTGCTGTGTGCCGTTGGCCTCCACTATTCGCTTGAATTGTCGATAAAACCCAGAGTCCATAATGCCTGTGGTGGTTGCCGTTGCTGATTTGTTGTGAGCACCACTGTCGCCATCAAGCGGCGATTTGATCGTGACGCCCTCGACTTTGAGATTGCTGGAAGGCGTCTTAGGCGACACCGATCCGAAACTATGACCCGTTTCATGGCTCATCACATTCCCAACCATCTTGACAAAGCTATTGAAGGCAGTTTTTATCTCCTTGGCCCTATCTTCGGGTACCTTTGATGTATTCTTCGATTCCACTTCGTCGAGTAATCCGTTAGCGTTCAATGTGAGTGTCACGTTGGCCGAGTCCAGCGCTGTGCAGGCTCCCTCGACTTTGCCGGTGCCGCTGGCTACCGAACGAGCGGCTGCAACGCCGGGAGAAATGTAACCGGCGGTGGCCGCGACTCCAAGTGGGCTAAAGATGTTTTGAAACGCAGTTTTTTCAACTCCCAAAGGAGTTTCTTTATTCCAGTACATGAACGCGCCAGGGTATACGCTGATGGTCTTTCCTAACCCCTGGAGTATGGCGAAAATATTCCTCTTCGGCTGTTGCATTCTGGGCCAAGGAGTGAGGCCCTGGTTACACTGAAGATTGGTCCCTCCGATGTCAACGAGCATCCCCTGGTCTTTGGTTGTCTCGGCGTCAATGACAAAGCGCGCGTTGTTTCGATTGGCCACCGTGGCGTCGGCGATCATGTAATCGCGCCCCCCGAAACGACGCAATGCTTCCTTTAGATTATCACTCAAAGGCTCGAGGCCGAACGCCTTCAAATCATCAATCCACTTGGCGTTGAAGGTGAGGTTGACGATGGCCGGCACGCTCATGCCCTTGTCAACTGGCTTCAGTTTTTTGACCTCGGTGGTGCCGTCCAACAAAGTTATCTGATCGATGACATACAGCCCGTGTGGAACCGCTTTACCACTGGTGATCTTCTCCAACGGGATATTGACATCGCTGCCCGCGTTGTGGTCTTTTGTCTTGCGGTCACTGAACTGCCGTGCAACTGCCTTAGTGGCTTGGCCGTCCCACACGACTCTCTCCGTGATAGGACTGTCTGTACCAGTAACGTCCTGCTTCACTTCGGCGACTAAGGCGAACCCGGTTTTGGTCGTACGTCCGATGTCGATCTTTAGCTTACGCTTAACTCCATTCGGCAGATTGGTAATCTTGACGTAGATGTGGGCCTTCTCTCCAAGCAGAGGAGCGAAGTCGTCATCATCGTGTTCTCCCCCGGATTTGACAGTCGTACGGATCTTATCAAACTTCAGTTCGATTGGCGGCGCTACAACCGCGTCGACATCTTTCCCCGTCTTGTCCTTTACATCAGACTTGCCGCTACCCGTGGAGGGAGGGGGCTTTTCGCGGTTGAACTGCGCACGCAATTGGAAGTTTCTAAACATAAGGCTACACTTCAGGAACTACTACACTCAAGTGGCGTGGTATTGATTCTCGCCATCATCATCAAAGGTGATCGTCACACCGCCGGGCGGCAGATTCTCCTCTCTTGCCCGCCCGTCGCCGTCGAGCGTCCCGGTTCTTTCCTGCCCATCTGCCGTACGCAAAGTGTACTTCTTGTTGGCTACCGGTTCGCCCCGGATGTTGACGAGGCTGATGTTGACCCAGTCCTTGAACTCAAGAATCCCCGATTCCTGCTTTTTGCCGTACTCGACACCTTCTGCCTTTATGGTAAAGAAATACTCCGGCGGGTTGTACTGGCCCTCGTACTTATCGAGTTCCTCCTGGGTCGGGATTTCGTCGGTGTCCTCGTGGTATTCATATTCCCACGCGATCTCGAT
>JAUXBJ010000332.1 GCA_030619425.1 bacterium | reverse complement strand
GCAGGCTCGATCAGCGAGGTTTTACCCTGATCGAGCTTGTTATTATCATTGTGGTGCTGGGTATTCTGGCCGCGGTGGCTGTACCGAAGTTTGCCGACATGATGGACAGTTCCAAGACCGCCGCTACCAGAAAAGAGCTACAGTCGCTACGTGAATCGATTGTCGGTAACCCGGAGGTAGTATCCTCCGGAGTCGTCATAGATCGCGGTTTTCTGGGGGATGTTGGGTTTGTGCCGTCACAGTTGTCCGACCTTGTTGTCAAGCCTGACTCCGTGTCGGCTTATGACAAACTGACTCGTCTCGGATGGAACGGTCCTTATATCGATGGTGACGGCAATGATTATCAGTCTGACGCCTGGGGCGTGGCGTATTCCTATGACCCCGCCGGGCAGCGTATTGTCTCGGTGGGAGGGCCGGACAGTATCCAGATCACTTTCTAACCGGGTGTGTCCATGTTGAAGTTGGCAACACTCTTTGGCCGCAAGGAAGGTCCCGCAAAGTCGGAGACGAATAGCGCCGGGTCGAGCGAGCGAGGTTTCCAGGAAACCCGCCTTCAGCCAAAACGGCGCTGGACGGTCGGCCGCCGACTGGCCTTTTCCGTAGGTGACGGATATATCCAGATGGCCGCAGCCCGCCATCTGGCGGGCCGTTGTGAGGTCATTGATATCTCACGGGTGTCGATGCTAAGCGAGATGGAGCCGGTGGAGAGCCGTGCCGACCACGTTTCCATGACGGTGGCCGAGTACGTCAGCCGGTTCGGAGGTTCCCCACCAGAGATTGATTTGGTGGTTACCGGGCGCGAAGCTGCCTTTCGCTGTTTTCTCATGCCGACACTGAAGAAGGGCGCCCTGGAATCCGCTATTCAGTTCGAGGCCCGCAAACAGATACCCTTTCCCCTCGACGATTGCATCTTCGATTACCGACGCACTTTTCGAATTCTGAATAACCAACGTTCGCGCTACCGGATAGCCCTCCATGCCGCTACGGCCAGGATGATCAAGGAGCAGTTGGAACCGTTCAGGCAGAAGGGGCTTGATGTCAGCCGCGTGGTTAATGCCGACGAAGCTGTCGGTCACTTGCTTGAGCGGATGCAGAACTTCGACGAAAGTGCCGTCTATTGCCTGGTAGAGGTGTCGCAGGACCGATGTAAGATTGCTTACTACCGGGGCTCGGCTCTGGAGTTTCTCCATACCGGCACGGTGGGCACGGCCCAATTGGGCGACCAGCCGGACATCACGCGCGTTGAGTATTTCGCCGAAAATCTGGCCAACGAGCTGACCGTATCGCAGGACTATTACGCTGGTCAATATGCCAAGGCGCTTCCCGACAAAGTGTACATATGCGGTGAACTGGCTGCTCGACCCGAGTTAATAGAACTGCTCAACGGTAAAACACCATTCGAGTATGCACCATTTCCAGTCAACAGTCTGGATGTTTTCAGGGGACGCAAGATTAGTTTCGGAACCCTTTTGCCACAATGTCTCCCGGTACTGGCGGCAGCAACTGCACGCACACATCTTTGTAATCTGTTGCCGCTGAAAATCAGGCAGCAACATCTAAGACGGAACGTTGATCGCCTGAGTCGCTTGTCACTATTGCTCCTGGGGATAACCCTCATGACCGGTTGGGTCTACCTGCGAATGTTGGTCGACAACACCACCATTATGGCTGAGTCATTGGAACAACAAGCCACCGAAGCCATGCAGTCGGAAGCGTACAACGGTCATCGCGCACTCCTGCAGCAGATCGCATTTGATCGGACCTACCTCAAGAAAGCCGAGACAGCCACCGGTTACCTCAATTATAACCTGAAGGAATTGTCACTATTGACCTCTCCCCCGGTCAGCCTCTATCGCCTTGAATATGATCCCCGGCGAGATACGCCCGGTATGGTTCTGCATGGTCGCGTGACATCTTCCGATGTCCCGCCGGAGGTAATACTGGCTCAGTACGTAGAGAAGCTGAGAGCCTCTCCTTTCTACCATGATGTTACACTGGTGCGCCACTCCAAGCGGAAAGTCAGGAATGACTTCCTCATCGAATTTCAGATCGAGATGGAGGGAGTAGCGTGAAGCGCCGGCTGGCTCTATATTCAGGAATCGCCTTGACCTTGCTGGTGGTCTGGTCCCTCCTGCTCTACTCACCGCTTGGCAAAGAACTGGCCAGTGCTCGAGTGCGTGCACAACAAGCTAAGCAGCAGATAGCTGAGTTCCGGCGGATCATGGCTGAACTACCGGTCTATCTTCAAACTCATCGCAGTCTCGAACAGAACAGAACAGATATCAATGAGGCTCTCTACGCCAAGGATGACATTCTGCAGTTGTTCGCTCTCATCAGCAACCGGGCTCAGGCGCTCAATCTGAAGGTGTTAGAGATCACGCCTCCGGTGGAAGAATTGCTTCTTCTGAACAACATAATGCCCAACCCCGACAAGCCGCCGTTTCTTAATCTGACGGTCAGACTTCGCGGTGGATATAGCAATTTCGGCGACTACGTAGCCTTCCTTGAATCGGCCGAATTCTTCCGAGGGGTAAACATTTGCCAAATCACCACTTCGCCGGATCAGACCGCACCGACCGATTACTTAATCGGTTTTCAGGCTCTGCTGGGCCAAACTGAGGAAACGTCATGAAGACGGCGACTCGGCAGCGGATGGTCTACGTCGCCCTGGTGGTAGCTATTATCTGGGGCGCGTATAATCTGCTCTGGACTGAACCCAGGAAACCATTGCCGCCGGTCGAAGTGGATGTTCCCGTTCAAATGCCCACGACTTCAACGGCTGTGCAAATCGACAAGCTGGATATTGAGCGAATCGCGGCGGCCGGCTGGGGGTATGATCCGTTCAAGTCATCGATCAAGCCCCAGAGCCATACGACCGACAAACCCAAAAAGGATTTGAAATGGATCCTGTCGGGAATCGTCTATAACGAACACGCGCCGATGGCCGTCATCAACAGGAAAACAGTGCGCCCCGGGGATGTCATCGACAACGCTCGAGTGGTTACGATAAATCAAAAGACGGTGTTGATGGAACGAAACGGCAAACGATTCACGCTCAGAGTCACCAAAGGCTGATCGAATGAAATCACTCGCAGTGATGTATGCATTGGTTCAATATAATGTTCTCGCCCTGATCGCAACGACGGCCGTTCTGGCGGCGCCTGTCGACAAGGCCGGCAGGCTGTCTCTTCAGCTAGACGAAGTCGAAATCGGTGTAGCGTTGCAGATGATCGCCGAGCAGAACGATTTGAATATCGTGGTCGGCGACGCCGTTGAAGGTGAAGTATCTCTGCGTTTGGTGGATGTAGACCTGGAGTCGGCGCTGCAGGCAATCCTTGCGCCGGGCGGTTACAACTATTACATCCGCAACGACGTCGTAGTGGTGAAGTCAATGGCCACCTACGCAGTGGGAGAACTGGTCTCACACTCCATCATCCTGAAGTACCTCGATCCGGCGGCAATCAAGGGTGTCATAGAATCGCGTTTGTCCGACCGGGGCACGATGGTGACAATCGGCGGCGGCAGCGATGAGGGACAACAAAAGAACAGCCACTCCCCCAACCAAATCGTGGTAACGGATTTTACAGCGGTGATTGATGAGATCGT
>JAUXBJ010000367.1 GCA_030619425.1 bacterium | reverse complement strand
TAGTGAAATACTCCAAAGCGCCGCCGATGTCGGTCTGGGTGCCCTGCGGTCGGAAGTACAGTATCTCGCGGATCAATCTCAAGACATGACCGCGGCCCTTCTTGGGTGGGACGAATTTCTCGATACTGTCCGTGAAAATTATCAGCCCAACTTTGTCGTTGTTTTTGATGGCGGAGAAAGCCAGCAGAGCGCACAGTTCAGCGGCTGTTTCGCTCTTGAACCGTTTACGAGTACCGAACTGACCGGATGATGAGGCATCCACCAACAACACCACCGACAGTTCCCGCTCCTCCTTGAATTTCTTAATGTGCGGGTAGCCCGTTCGCGCCGTGACGTTCCAATCTATCAAGCGTATGTCGTCACCCGCTTCATACTGACGCACCTCCTCGAACTCCATACCCTGTCCTTTGAAGGTGGAGTGATACTCGCCGGAGAACAGGTCGTTGACCAGTTTCTTGGTCCGTATCTCTATCCGACGGATTTTTTTGAGTACTTCTTTGGGAATCATACTGATTGATTAAGGCACTTCGATGGTGTCAAAGATCTTGGCAACGATCTTGTCGCTGTCGATCTCCTCCGCCTCCGCTTCATAAGTTATAATGATCCGGTGTCGCAGCACGTCGTAGCCGATCGCTTTGATATCCTCCGGAGTGATGTAGCCGCGCCCCTTGAGAAAGGCGTGCGCTTTGGCGGCCAGGTTCAGATAGATCGAGGCGCGTGGCGAGGCGCCGTAGGCGATGAGGTCGGTGAGCTCGCCCAGACCGTATTTGGCCGGCTCACGAGTGGCGAAAACGATGTTGATAATGTAGTCCTTGACTTTCTCATCGACATAAATGGAACGCAGAACCTCTCGCGCTCTGATGATGTCGGCCGTCGTCACCACGCGCGTCACTTCGGCTGCCTTGGCCCCGGTGTTGCGATCCATAATCTCGCGCTCCTCGGACGGCGAGGGGTATTCGATTCTGAGCATCAGCATGAACCGATCGACCTGCGCTTCCGGCAGGGGATAGGTTCCTTCCTGTTCAATCGGGTTCTGCGTCGCCAGCACGAGAAACGGTTCGTCGAGTTTGAAGGTAGTGTCGCCGATGGTGACCTGTCGCTCCTGCATCGCTTCCAGAAGCGCCGACTGCACCTTAGCCGGCGCGCGGTTGATTTCGTCGGCCAGGATGATGTTGGCGAACACCGGACCTTTCTTGACCGAAAACTCCGATGTCTGCGGGTTGTAAATCATCGTTCCGATCAAATCAGCCGGCAAGAGATCGGGTGTGAACTGAAGCCGCTGGAATTTGGCATCGATAGCATCCGAGAGCGTCTTGACCGAAAGCGTCTTGGCCAGTCCCGGTACGCCCTCAATCAGAATATGGCCGTCGGCCAGAATGCCGATCAGGAGTCGATCTATCAGATACTGTTGCCCCACTATGACAGAACTGATCTGCTGGGTCAGCCGCTCAACAAATGATGACTCCTGTTCCACCTGGGCCTGAATTTCCTGGATATCGGTGTGCATCAATCCTCCATATCAAACTGAACTAAAGTTTTTCAAACAGTTCACGTATCTCCGCCTCAAGACGGATCGTCTCACCCGGCCCCGCCGTGACGGGGCTGAACTTATCGCGCTTCGCCTGGAAGAACCAGGCGGTAATTTTCTGTCGAGCCTGTTCGCTCAGGCCGGACTTGAGAAGCTCCCTGGCCAACTGCTCCTCGGAGTATTCACCGGCCTTCAGCCCGTACTGTCTCTCGAAGAACTCCGCCAGGATGCTATACAACCCGGTTTGGAACTTCTTATGGTCGTCTCCTGAATCCGTCTTCAACCCTTTCAGGTCGTCGAGAAACCGTTCCACCACCGTTCTTACCGACTCGGTCGGTCGTTGGTTGAGTGAACGTCGCCACAGCACGATCGTTCCCACTGTCCCTACTACTAAAAAAGCGCCGACCAGCCAGTACAATAATGACCAATCGCGCTCCGGCGGCGGCGGCAATGGTTCTGCAATCACGACCGTCATCGGCTCGGTAGACAGTTCACCCGGAAGCGAGTCCGGCCAGGTGACGTAGCTGATATTCACCGATGCGATAAGCCCCGGCCCGGAAGAGATCGGCGCCAACACGTAACGGTATTGTTTGGTGGTGATTTCGTCGTCGCCGTCACCGGTTGAAGATATCGAGGAACTGAAGCCCCGGACAATCATCCCATCGATAGCCGGGTTGAGCGGTCTCCCGAACAGATAGGCCGATTGAGGCCCCACCCATTTCAATTCAATCCCAAAGAGAATACTGTCCTCATAGGCGATATTGAAACTACTCAGGGATTGAGACACCGAGATACCCTGGGCCATTACCGACGGAACCAGGGCACACAGGCAGATTAGCAGAATCAGGACCTTTATCATTTCACCCAGACCGTTGTCATTCTCTCCTCTGGCGTGCCGGTTGTCAACCGGTGTCATTCATTGGCGGGTTGTCCGCCTCACAACTGGATTTATACGCTCAAGCGAGCCAATCGTTTCCCAAAAGCTCACGCGGCCGCCAGCGCTACGACGCCCATGACCATGCCCACCTTCAAGGCGGTCGAACCGATTCGTAGCAGGCGGTCGCCTGGATTGAGGCATATTAATAGCAATAGAGCCGTCAAGGGCAAGTCTATAATGAACACTGTGATCACGCCATACCAAAGGCCGTACCATCCGGCTATGATCGGCGCCAGCGTAGCCGTCACCAGAACCAGAAACAGGACCAGAGCCAATTCGAGTGACTGACGGACACCGATCAGTTGCGGCAGGGTCGTTACGCCGAGCTTCTTGTCCCCTTCGAGATCCTGGACATCCTTGACGATTTCCCGCACGATATGAAACAGAAAGGCGAAAACAGCCGGGATCACCGGCCCCGGCAGGCGGAAACTGCCGGCCAAATCCACGGCCAGTCCTCCGGTTATGAAAGTCATGGCGCCCAACAGGGCGATGACGGCATTGCCAAAAAGGGGAATCCGCTTTAGTCGTAAGTTGTACGCCATCAGGAGGCCGATGGCGAGCAGGCCGATAGCCGTAACGACCGGGCTGACCGTGAGGGCAATCGCTACCGCCGTCAGGTTCAGGACTACGGCCGCGACTATGGCGTAGCGGCGCGACAGTGCCTGTCGCACCATAACGCGCTGGGGTCGATTGATGCGGTCGATCTCGGTGTCGACCAGATCGTTTACAAT
>JAUXBJ010000002.1 GCA_030619425.1 bacterium | reverse complement strand
CTCTTCTGGGAAAGCTATCCGAGAAGAACAAGTGCTCTGTCAAAACGCACCTCAAACTCGAGACCGGCACCAACCGGCAGGGCATAACTGAAAACGACCTGCCCGCCCTGGCGTCGGTTTACAGGAAGTATCCGGGTCTTGGTCGACCGCATGGCGCGGCTATGCACTTTGCCAATATCGAGGACACCACGTCTCATGAATACGCCGAATCTCAACTGAAGACCTTCCGTCGTCTGGTGCGCCGGATGAGCGTGCTAAAAATCAAACCGCGCCTTTTGCACACCGCCTGCTCGGCGGCTTTGATACTGTTTGACAAGACCCGCCTCGACCTGGTCCGGCCCGGTATCGCCGCTTATGGGCACTGGCCATCCAAAGAGACCTATCTTTCCTATCGCCTGCAGGGAGGCAGCAACGATCTGTTCAAGCCGGTGCTGAGCTGGCGCACACGGGTGACTCAACTCAAAGTGGTTCCGGCTGATTCGTTCATCGGCTACGGCTGCACCTACCGCACTACGTCGCCTGCGAAGTTGGCGGTGTTGCCGGTCGGATACGCCGATGGCTACGATCGCAAACTTTCCAACCTGGCCTACGTGCTCATCAAAGGTCGGCGCGCTCCGGTGCGGGGACGAATCTGCATGAACCTGATGATGGTGGACGTTACCGATATCAAGAGTGTGCGCCTGGGTGAGGAAGTAACCTTGCTCGGTCGCGATGGTGATGAAACACTCACTGCCGAGCAACTGGCTGCCTGGGCCGGCAGTATCAATTATGAGATCCTCGCCCGTCTGTCACCGTTGATCACGCGGCTGCTATCATAACAGGCTTGCAGGTCGAAACCCCTGCACCGAAGGTCCGCCCTGAGCGCAGTCGCAGGACGGGTTTTCGACATCTTCGTCAGGATCACAATCCGCCGCGGCGGACTGACCTACGGTTCGGGGGGTTACCCTTCGATTCTGTCACCCCCGCGAAGGCGGGGGTCCATCTTTAGTTCTACGGAGGAACGGAGGGATTCCCGCTTTCGCGGGAATGACAACAGTGGTGTCACTTTCGTGGGCGGCGGACGTCCTGAGGCTGTCCCTTGATTACCTTGGATACGTCCTTCAAACGGGCAGACCGGGAGGTCTGCCGCGCACAAGATCATGGGTTTATCGAAGGTCCCCTGCGCGGGAATGACAAGCCTGACCTACTTGGCTGTAATATTTTTGCACAGTTTGCCGATATAATGTAGATAAGAGTACCGATGGTGAGGACCGGCTACCATGCGAATCCTGTTTACGTTTTCCAAACTGACCGGCTACCATTAGCAGGGGATTTCGAGAGATTATGAAAGAACCAAATAGTAAGCGTTCTGACACTGGCGCCAAGGCGCATATCGAAAGCAGTCCTTACTATGGACAATAAAGCAACCTCGCCGAAACGCAGTATATCCAGGCGCTATGGGGCTTCGCTGACGGTAGGTCTCATCGGTCTGGCGCTGTCATTGATGGCGTTCTTCTCCGTGAAAGAATGGGAAGCCAAGCTGCAAAAACTCGATTTTGATAGATTAGCCGAAGCGCGCTGTGAACTGTTTGACAGAGAAGTAATAGGGAGTATAAGCAAACTGACGGCCCTGAAGCAGTTTTTCGATGGGTCGCAGTTTGTAGACCGTCGCGAATTCACCACCTTCATCAACCCTCTGCATGAGATATCCACCCACAAGCTGGCATTTTTCTGGTCGCCTCAAGTGTTGGAGGAGAATCGTCGCTCATTTGAAGAAGCTGTGCGGGCTGAGGGATTTTCGGATTTCGCTATACACTGTGATTCGCCTGTTGACGGCATAGCAGCCGTTACTCAACGCGAACGGTACTATCCTGTTCTGTATTACTGCCATGAGTCCAATTGGGCAATGGGCTTGGATCTACTCGGGGAGCCTCAACTGAGAAAGGCGATCGAGCAGGCAGTTGATGCCGACCAACCTGTGGTTACGGGATCGGTAGTATTCCCGGGGGAGCAAAAAGATTGGGCTGGAGTCGCGGTCATTCACGCGGTCTATCACAAAGGGTTACCCACTGCCACAGTTGAAGAGCGCCGTTGTGCAATTGAGGGTGTTGTCGTTTGCGCTATGCAACTGGGTGAAATCCTTGAGGACGTTATTCAGATGCTGACACCAGTGGGAATTGACATACAGGTAGCCGATCTCTCCACGCCCGAGGGCAAACAGATTCTATACCAGTATTCGGCGCGCCTGCAAAGCGGGGATACTGGAGATACTCTAAACGAAACAAGCGACGCTTCAGGTTTGATCTATGCCACCACTTTCGACGTGGCCGGCCACACCTGGGAACTGCGTTGCACACCTTCAACTGGATATCTCGCCGCTCACCCTTTACGGACACACTGGATCATATTGTTCGGTGGGCTGATATTGACGACCCTCTTGGCTATCCAGCTCTACCTGATGAGGAATCGTACGGCCATAGTTGAAGCAATAGTGGATGAGCGCACGGCACAACTGCGGGAAACCACCGATTACCTGGAAAACCTGTTTGATTACGCCAACGCCCCTATCATAGTCTGGGACCCGGAGTTCAAGATAACTCGTTTTAACCATGCCTTCGAGAATATGACCCAAAGAAGTGCTGATGAAGTTCTCGGTAAACCACTAAGCATCCTTTTCCCCGAAGAAAGCCTTGAGCAAGCGATGACTCACATCGATTCTACTCTAAGTGGAGAACGGTGGGAGGCAGTTGAGATACCTATCCAGCGGGCGGATGGTGAGGTCAGGATTGTATTATGGAACTCGGCGGGAATTCATTCTGATAACGGTGATTCTATCATTGCCACGATTGCTCAGGGTCATGACATCACCGACCGCAAGCAGGCAGAAGAGGCACTCCGGGAAAGTGAAGAACGTGTACGGACGTTGTCGGACGCGGCATTTGAAGCGATCTTCTTCTCGGAGCGAGGGATCTGTCTGGATCAAAACAAGACAGCCGAGGAGATGTTCGGCTACACATCCTCGGAAGCTATCGGCCGTCCCGGCACAGATTGGGTTGTTCCTGCAGATCGCGAGATGGTGAGAAACAACATGCTTTCCGGCCGTAAGGAACCCTATGAAGCCACTGCTTTGCGCAAGGATGGCGCCACCTTCCCGGCCCTGATACAAGGCCGCATGATCGACTACCAGGGGCGCCAGGTGCGCGTGACATCTCTGCGTAACATCTCTGCCCGCAAGCAGGCGCTGGAAGCGCTGCGGGAAAGCGAGGAGCGCTACCATCGAATCACGGACGCGGTCACAGACTATATCTATACGGTACGCGTCGAGGATGGACAACCTGCGGAAACCATTCATGGACATGCCTGTGAGGCTGTGACGGGTTACTCCACAGAAGAATTCAGAATTGATCCCTACCTGTGGATTCAAATGATTCCTCAGGAATACCGCGACCTTGTCAGGGATCAGGTGTCGCGAATCCTCTCGGGTGATGACCCCGAACCAATCGAGCATCGCCTCATGCGCAAGGACGGTTGTGTCCGATGGGTGACGAGTGTTCTGGTTGCCAACCGCGACGGCCGGGGTAACCTTCTCTCCTACGATGGCCTGATTCGCGATATCACCGAGCGCAAGCAGGCGGAAGAAGCTCTGCGGGAGAGCGAGGAACGCTTTCGTACTATTTTCGAGACCGCCGAAGATTCCATTTTCATCAAAGACCGTAACTTGAGATACACTATGGTGAATCCGGCAATGGAAAAGCTCTTTGGAGTACCTGTTTCACAAATAATCGGGAAGACAGATAGTGAGCTTTTTGGTGAAGAGGCCGGAGCGTATGTTCGAGAAGTGGATACTCGTGTTCTGAATGGTGAAATCCTGCGCGAGGAGCACACCAAACCGGTTAACAAAGTTCCTTTTACGTTTAATGTCGTTAAGGTACCAATGCGGGATAATGAAGGCAATATTATTGGACTGTGTGGCATTGCCCGCGATATCACCGAGCGCAAAAGAGCTGAAGAGACATTGAAACAATCGGCAAAAAACTATCGAGATCTTTTTAACAATGCAACTGATGCAATTTACATTCAGGATAAAGAAGGTCGTTTTCTTGATGTAAATCAGGGAGCTGTGGACATGTACGGTTATCCCAAAGAATGTTTCATAGGGAAAACACCTGGATTTTTGTCAGCTCCGGGTAAGAATGATATGAAAAAGATCATCGGATTTGTCGAGGATGCATTTAATGGTAAACCACGGCAATATGATTTCTGGGGTATAAGGAAAAGCGGCGAAGTATTTCCTAAAATTGTCCGTTCCCAACGAGGTTTTTATCAGGGCCAGGAAGTCATTATTACATTCGCTTTGGATATCACCGAGCGCAAGCGGGCGGAATCAGTTCTCCAAATGGAGCGCGACAAACTCACCGCGATCTTCGAAGCAATGGAGGACGGGGTGTATATGGTTAACAAGGACCATGACATTGAATATGTTAACCCAGTGCTCAAAAAAGAATTCGGCTCCCCTGAAGGAAAAAAGTGCCACAAGTATTTTCATGGTTCGGATGAACCATGCGCTTTCTGCAGGAACGAGGAGGTGTTCACTGGAAAGACTGTGCGCTGGGAATGGACCTCCCCCGGAAATGGCAGGACATATGATCTCATTGACGCGCCCTTGAAAAATTCTGACGGCAGTATATCAAAGCTGGAAATGTTCCGTGATATCACCGAGATTCTGCGCCTCCGGGAGTTGGAAACGCGCGCGCAAAGATTAGAATCAGCAGGCAGCATTGCCGGCCAGGTGGCGCATGATTTCAATAATCTTCTCGGGCCACTCATGGCTTATCCGGAACTCATCCGGGAAGAACTGCCAGAGGATCATAAGGTCCTTACTTTTCTCAGCAGTATAGAAACCGCGGCGGAACAGATGGCCGACATCAACCAGGATCTCTTGACCATGGGCAGGAGGGGTCACTACAACATGAAGCCGATGAACATGAATGAAGTTGTTCTGCAAGCTGTCAAAGAGTTGAAACCTCTGCCCGAGACACTGGTGTGCGAGACTGACCTGGATGAAGACCTGATGAATATCCTCGGTGGTCCTTCTCAAGTCTATCGAGCGGTTGCCAATATACTTCACAATGCTCGCGATGCCATGCAGGATATAGGAACCATCACCATCAATACCGAAAACTATTACGCTGATGATGTAACCATTGCTTATAACCGTGTCCCCAGGGGAGAATACGTCAAACTCACCATTTCGGATACCGGCAGCGGAATACCGGATGATATTGTCGAGAAGATATTCGAACCCTTCTTCACCTCAAAAGCTACCGACAAAAAACGCGGTTCGGGCCTTGGTATGAGTGTTGTGGACGCTGTTATCAAGGACCATAAGGGATATATCGATCTGAGCACTAAGGTTGGTGAAGGAACTTCGTTCTACCTCTATTTCCCGGTTACGCGCGAAACCATTGAGGCGCAGGAATCTGATCAAATCGCTGGGGGATGTGAAACAGTATTGGTTGTCGACGATGACGACGTACAGCGTGATATCGTTCGCAGCCTCCTTCAGAAGCTGGGGTATAAGGTTTCCGTTGTTGAAAGCGGCGAAAAGGCTATCAAATTCCTGAGAAATAACCCTCAGGATCTTTTGATCCTCGACATGATCATGCCGTCAGGAATGGACGGAGCCGACACGTATACAAAGGTTGTCGAGATTTATCCACAGCAGAAAGCAATAGTAGTGTCCGGATATTCAGAGACAGAATCTGTCCAGAAAGTACAGTCGCTGGGCGCGGGCGCCTTTATCAAGAAACCTGTTACTCTTCATAAAATCGCCGGTGCAGTGAGGAAGGAACTGGACCGAGAGGTGGGCGTCGCAGTCTAGCAAATCGTTGATTTTGTGGGCGGCAGACGTCCTCGTCTGCCCCTGTATCCACGTGGGGCACGGGGACGTACACCACGCTAAAGCGACCGGATTACTCACGATTCGTTATTCATGACTCACCAGACTATATCTGAAACAAGTACTTGAGCTTCAGGAAGAACTGCCGGGAGCCAAGCTTCCACTGTGGATCGACTAACGGCGGATCATGCTGGTCATCTGTCACGATCTTGTACTCACAATAGTCGTATGAACTACCGGCGTACAGCACCGAGAACGGGTTGATCTGGTAAGTTATCAGCGGGTCAAGACTCCAGACTTTTCCGAAATCATCATACTCGACGACAAGTCGCAGCGACAGCTCCCGGTTGAACTGGTAGCTCAGCCGTGAGCGAGCGGTGTACCCGGAGTAGATCTTGCCGCCGCCATCAAGTGAGTCGCAATGAGCATAGTTGAACCAGTTCTCGATAAACAGCTTCTCCGTCGGCTTCAGATCCAGCCAGGCGGAGACATACGTCTCCTTGCTCATAACCGTATCGGAATATGCGATCTGGTGAGCATAGTTGATCGATCCACCTGCCGACAGCCAACCCGTGAAGGTGCTACTGAAACAATTGTGAAGTTTCCAGACATTGTCAAACTCAACTCCGCCGTATCGTTGGGTGTACCTTGAGTAGCGGGGATGAATGTTGGTGGACGCAACGTTTAGCCGGATGTCGGCTTCCAACCAGATGTATTCTTCATTCATATCCCCATTGTAGTTCCATTCGCGGGCGATAGTGAAGTTGGGATAGATTCGCTCGACGATCCCCTCATCGAAGTAGAACGTGTACCCGGCATAGAGCTGGGTCTTCCGCCGGTTGTTGGTCGGTTGATAGCCGTTATCGGCGCGGAAGGTGGGACTCTTGTGGAGGTAGGCGAGATCGACATTGAGGTGACGATCCGCGCGGTTGATACCGAAGTAG
The DNA here is from genome assembly GCA_030619425.1 of bacterium. Taxonomy (GTDB): domain Bacteria; phylum Zixibacteria; class MSB-5A5; order GN15; family FEB-12; genus JAJRTA01. The sequence goes on along the minus strand of JAUXBJ010000002.1, from coordinate 11,783 downwards.
GCTGCATCGCCCCAGTAGGTCTCCCCATCGTAGTGAACGGTGTGAGCGCTGTCGTCGAAATAGTATCCATAGTAAGCAGGGTAGCCGGCGGTCATCATAGTGTCATCGGGCTCTTCGGTATAGGTCCCGAGCGCCTGCCAGACTACCGAGTAGGACTTGGAAAGGCGCAGAGAACCATCGAGCGCCAGCAACGTGTTACTGCCGTCGTCATCCAACCGCCGATCCGTCACCAACAGACCCACGTGGGAGTTCTCGGCCACGGTCTGTTTGAGCCGAAAAAGGTTGGTCGAGCTTTTCCCGGCCGCCACGAAGGCGCTGCGCTGTTCCAGGGGCAGGATGATCGGCGTGTGTTCATCGCGCGCGCCCAGATAGGCGAAACTCGTGCGACCCAGGCGTCCGGTCACTTTGGCCGCTACCTGGGGATCGTTGATCGAGCGCGTGTACACAGCATGGAAGATCGTCCGGAACAGATCGCTGCCTTCCTGGAAGAAGGGACGTCTTTCACTGTAGGACAGAGCGGTCGTGCTGTTGACATCAATCTGGGTGGCGTCGGCCTCGATTTGGCTGAAATCCGGGTTGTAAGTGATCTCAGCGGTGATGTCGGAGGATACATTGTACTTGGTGGCGATGGATATTTCGCCGTCAGCGTCATCGTTGTGGAACTTATCACCTTCCCGACTTCCCGACTGGTAAGTAATCAATGACGGAAGAATCTCGACACCCCGACCCGGCTTCACCCCCTGGATACCGTTGACGGTTCCCCACTGGCACGGCCAGCAGGACTCATCACGATCATAAGCCGCCCAGGAGTATTGCCGATGGGTCTCCCGAGGGTGGTTGCGCCAGAATTCGACTTTCCACGTCTGGATATCCTTATTGGGAAAACGCAAGCTGGAGAACGGAATCGCCATTTCCACCTGAAAACCGGAATCGGTGACCTGTCCGGACGATTCCCAGATGAGATCATAGCCGCCATCCTCGCCGTGTCCTGAGGACCAGAGAGCGTCGGTCTGAATACCGTACGGGTTGCAGTTCATAGTATATGCCCAGGTGGCATCACCGTAGGTATCGAAGAAGAAACCGACGTTGTCGTCCCCACCTATCCGTTCGCGACTGCAAAGGGACGCCCTCACTTCCGTTGGGTCATCGTAGGCTACAAAGGCAACGTAAATGTTGGCGTCGTCATAGGTTATGAACACCTTTGTGTCGACCGGTGGTTGCACCTGATCGCCCGGATTGTTCTCGGCGAAGTTGTCCGCCACAGCCGCTTGACGCCAGCCGCTGTCATCGAGTGAACCATCGATCCTGATCTCGCCGACCAGCCGGGATACATCCAGCGTGGGATTGTAGACCGGCACATACATCTCCTCGGCCCCGAATACCGACAATGTCGATCCCATGATCAGCAACGCCAGGCATGTGAACAAACGGCAATTACCAATTCTATCCAATGTGACCTCCTGCGAATGTCTTCGAACTCCATCATGAGTCGCACGACCCGACACTTTCGACGTCCCATACCGGACGGCTTGGTTTCGTGCCTGCGAACTTCGCACCAGTTCTTTCAATACGGGATCGGCGCCTCTCGGGTTGCAGGTCGATCAGGAAAACGCGGTTCAATGTGACATCGAACGGCAAGTCTACTTGCGGCGCCGCAATCGTCATTGCGAGGAGTCCCGCGCCGCGCGGGACGACGCGGCAATCTCATTTCCTTGTGCCGTCAGGCGTCTCTGCCTGACGGCTCCTAACTGCACACAAGCAGGCGTCGGGCGAGGTCGCCCCACACCACCCGAAAATGTTCTCTGGACGCCCAGGGCCACCCGGCCTTTGCTGTGGGCGGCAGACGTCCTCGTCTGCCCCTTGATTACCTTGGATACGTTCTTCAAACGGGCAGACCGGGAGGTTTGCCGCGCACAATATCATCGGTTCTTGGAAGGTTCACGTGTGAAAGCAGGCATCGGGTGAGGTCGCCCGACGCCACCCGAAAAGCCTGATGCGTCGTCAATCGTCACCGCAAGAATTTTATGATGGTCTGACCATCCCCCAACACTATCCTAACAAACGAACTGTTTTATCCGACCAGGATGCAGCGCGCGCATCTTGATGAGTCAAAAGAAAGAACACGAAATCAAACTCTGGAGAGACAATGAGACTGTTCCTTAATGTGGCGGCGATGGTGCTGCTGATTGGGCCGAGTTACGCCCTGGCCGGAAACTGGTGGGAGACTATCAAGATGAACGGCGACCTTCGTTATCGTCACGAAATGATTGACGCCGAGGGCAAGGATGCCCGGTACCGTCATCGTATTCGCGCTCGGATCGGTATTACCGGGGAAGTATCTCCCTATACCACGGTTGGATTTCAGTTGGCTACCGGTTCTGATGATCCGGTGTCTACTAACCAGACTCTCGATAACGCTTTCAGCACGAAACAGGTCGGCATCGATCTCGCATATTTCGAGGCTTACCACGACGCCACGCCGGGGCTGACCATTGCCGGCGGAAAATTCAAGAACCCGTTTTTCAGACCGGGTAGTTCCCAACTGGTCTGGGACTCCGACTGGAATCCGGAAGGGGGTGCGGTCACCTATAAGTGCGATATGGACCAGCTCAGCATCATGCTCATAGGTTCCGGTTTGTGGATCGATGAACGTTCTTCCGGTGACGATTCGTACATAGCAGCCGGTCAGGCGGTGGGCCGCTTTCACTTTAACGAGAAAAAGTCGAGTCTCGCTTTCGGCGGCGGCTATTTCAATTACGCTAACACCGAAGGGTTCGATGTCTTTTACAACCCCATGAAGTCCAAAGGTAATTCCGGGTCGCCCGTGGTCGATACATCAGCCGTGGTCGACACGCTGGGTAATATTAGTATCGCGTACGATACAACCAGTTACAAGTACGCCACCGACTTTGACTGCTTCGAGCTTTTCGTCGAAGCTAAAACCGAATTCAACGAAATCCCGGTTACGGTGATGGTGGACTACGTCAGTAACGTGGCCGCCGACAGCCTGGGATCGGGCTGGCTGGTGGGTTTCAAAGCCGGCAAGGCGAAAAAACCGGGTTCATGGGAAGCGCGCTATACCTACCGCAACCTGGAAAAGGATGCCGTGGTAGGCATTTTTACCCACTCCGACTTTGGGGGTGGTGGTACCGATGCGAAGGGACATGAGATTGGCGGCGCCGTTCAACTGGCCGCGAACACCGCTCTCAAAGTTACCTGTTACATCACCGAGATTGGTCTTCAGGAGGATGAGACTGAGAACCTCAAGAAGCTGCAACTTGACCTTCAGTTGAAGTTCTGACGGCGCGACAGGTGCTGATGCCCCGGATAATTCCTTGACAACCGATCACGATCCGACTAAAGTGTTTCAAACCGATAATAGGAGGAGGAAACTTGTGCTTAAGATAATCGTGATCGGGCTTGTGGCGTCTCTCCTGGTTCTGTGTCTGGCTGGTATTGGTTATTGTCAGAAGTGGGGAGAGGTGACCGAAGAGGAATGGAATTATCAGCCACCGCGGCAGTATCCGGAAGCCAACGCCGTAATCCTGTTCGACCGAGGGGAACTTGAGGTCACCATCGAAGGGATCTCGATAACGCGACATGTGCGCATCAAAGTCTTCAACCAGGCCGGTGCAGAGGAAGCCGGCGATGCCAGCTTCGACTTTCACGACGGAGACAAAATCAAGTCACTCAAGGCTCAGACAATCACACCGGACCGCAAGAAACACAAGATTAAGAAGAAGGCGTTTCATACCAAATCATACGGCTCTCTCAAATCGAAGATTTTTTCCTTTCCCCACATTGAGAACGGCTCGATCCTTGAGTACAAGTACTACCAGTTTCACAACCGATTCACATATCTGGATCCCTGGTATTTTCAGACGGACTTGTATACGGCCAAGTCCGTGTTTGTTCTCAAACTGGCGCCTGGCTTCACCTACTCGGAGGTAGCCAACAACATCCCGGCATCGGCTCGGAAAGGTATCAAAGACCATAATCGACGGACTGACATCATATCCTATACCTGGACGATGAAGGACCTGCTTCCGATTCGCGACGAACCCTACGCCGGGGCGGTGAGAAACTATGCTTCGGCATTGCACTATCAACTGGTGACGTACAAGGATGCCTACCAGAGTATAACGTTCGTGAACGACTGGTCTGACCTTGGGGAGTTCTTTAGCGAGGAGGTGATCGATGACTACCTGAGGCGTTCGGATAAGGAATTGGATGAACTGGTACCACGGGTGGTTGGTGAGGCTGTCGAGGCTCGGGAGAAATCACGACTTATCTATGAGTGGGTTCGCGACAGTATACGAACCAGAAAAGACGAGAAGGGGAGATACTACTCGCACGAGTGCATAAAAGAGTTGCTGGTGGACCGATTTGGTACTGCCGACGAGAAGAACGTTCTGCTGGTGGAGATGTCCCGACGCGCCGGTTTGTCCGCCTGGCCTGTCCTGATCTGCACACGCAATCATGGCCTTTTCAATCCCGAGATTTTTCAGTTGCAGCAATTCAATCACCTGATCGCCTGTGTCCAGACCGACTCCACAGTTATGTTTCTCGATGTGGCCAGCCAATACTGCCCCTACGGCATCCTGCCGCCGAAATGTTTGGTGGCCGCCGGGTTTCTGCTCGAGGGAGACAAATCCCGCGTTGTCAGATTGACTACGGAGGAAGTCAAGAGCTATCGAGCGGACAATATTATTGTCCATATTCAGCCGGACGGAACGGCGCGCTGTTCCACCACGACCATCCTCACAGGTTACTATACCGTTTACTACGGGCAGAAGTACGAAGCGAACGAGCCGGAAGAATTCATGGAGGATTATTTTCTGGACAATCTGACCTGCCAGTATGAACTGGAGAATCATTCTTTTGAGAAGGACGCTGAGAAGAACCAATGCCGGTTGACGTTCACCTTCACCAGTTCTGACCTGGTTCAACGGCTGGACAACAACCTGTTGGTGAAGCAGCCGCTGTTACGTTTCGTGGAGAACCCTTTTGTTAATGAGAAGCGGTTCTTCCCGGTCGACTTCATGTTTCCATTCACGCAGCACAGCATAATCACGGTCCGCGTGGAAGATAGTCTCTCCTCGGTTCAACTGCCGGCCGATATAACTACTCGAATTGATGGGGCGGAGTTCATGCGCCAGTCACGCTCGTTCGGCGCCGACAACATTGTGGAATCGAGGATCGTCGTGTCGCAGGCCTTCATTCCGAAGCCGCTATACAAGCCGTTGCGCGAATTCTTTTCGACGGTAGAGGATGCCAGTGCTGAGCAACTTGTTCTTGTGGTCCGCTAAATCAAATGTCCGAGCAATCGCCCGCAGCGTTGGCCTGGTTCTCGTCGCCGTCATTCTGATTCTACCCGGCGGTACGGTTATGACCCAGCCCGACCAGCCGGACGCCTATTATGATTTCCTCAGATGGAATTGCCGGATTAAGGGCAACCGGGCCAGGGTATCAGTCCACAACCGAATAACGATCAACCACAAGCGCGGTGAGGAGCATGCTCACCTTGTTTTCTATGAGAACAAGTTCGTCCGTCTCAAAAAAGTCGAGATAATCGTGGAGGATTCCCGGGGGCAGGTCATCGGCAGCTACGACAAAAACGATCTGTCCAGGGACTGCGGGTTTGGCGCCGGCTACCAAGTCTTCAGCGACATCTGCACGTATTACCTGGCGCCGACCTCCGCTGGGTATCCATACGCGATTGAGTACCACCTGGAGCAGGAACTGAAGTCGCTCTTTTTCCTGAGTGGTCCCAGGGTCGCCTACGACATTCCGGTCAACAGCATGGAGAGCCGTCTCGAATGCCCGGCCGACCTGAAGGTCCATTACAAAGTGTATGGACTGGATATCAATCCGGAGGAGACAGTGTCCGACGGTGATCGCGTGCTGATCTTCAGCGGCAACGATATCCCAGCCATCGACACCGATACCTTGAGCAGGCTCGATGGCTCCAGGGCCGGAGAAATCTGCGTGGTTGCCGATGAGTTCGACTTTGCCGGGAGAGAGTTCTCAGGCTGGAATTGGTCTGGAATCGGCGCGTGGTATGCCGATGTCGCTCGGGATCGGTACGAACACCGCCTGTCGGGACCCAGCTCCTCCGCGTTATCGCAGCCTGATGCACTCGAAACCATGAAGCAGGTCTATAACTCCGTCAGCAATAAGACTCGATATGTGTCTGTCTCAGTCGGTGTCAGCGGATGGCGACCCAGGAAGGTCGAGGAAACGCGCAAGACGAGGTATGGTGACTGCAAGGATATGTCGACGTTGCTGGTGTCGGATTTGGCTCAGCATGGCATCGAGGCTTTCCCGGTTCTTGTCCTCACTCGCGATGAGGGTTACGTTGATCCCGACTTCCCCAGTTTCGAGTTCAATCATGTGATTGCGGTTGCCCTGCATGGTAACGACACCGTCTGGATGGATCCTACCTGCCAGTGGTGTCCCTTCGGTGAACTGCCGTGGACCGACGAGGCCACCTCGGCGCTGCTCGTCACCGACACCGGCGGGGTACTGGTGAACACACCCAGGGCGCCCTCGGAAAAGAACCACACGACTCGAGAGGTGAGGATCGAAGTGCAGCCATCCGGAAAACTAGTGGCCGTAGGGTCCATCACCGCGACCGGCGGTCGTGCACGGTACTTGAGAGGGTATCTTCCTCACATGACCCGACAGGAGATCCGTGAGTGGATGGGACGGGTGGTAAGTTCCGGCAACACGCGATTCGCAGTCAAAGATGCCGAGATTATCAACTGCAACGATAGGGATGCCCCGCTTCGAGTGACCTTCAAAGCGCTCTCGACCACTCCTGTGCCGCTCGTCAACGGGGTGCGGTTCTTTGATCCCATACTGTTTAACGTAGGCCTTGGCTATGACCAGACCGATGTCGAGGGTCGAATACGTCCCATAAATATATCCTATCCACTAACCGTGACCGACCGGGTGGTAATCATCACCGATAGCGCCCAGGTTGTCGACAGCGTCAGATTGCCCGATGAGTTCCAAACGGAGTATCGGTTCGGCAGTCGGTCGCTCACAGCATGGCGCGGGGCGGACTCGTGTGGGATCGAGATGATTCACAGCTACGAAGTTTACGAGGTGATCCCTGAGGAGTTCGATGATCTGATGGCCTTCGAAGCAGCCCTCAAGACTCGCGCCGATCACTATGTCCGGATATTCTCACGCTGAGGGCATTAGTACTTGCTATCATAGACATCGGTACCCCACCAAGAGCGAACAGGCTGTGTCGCAATTGTATGTTTCACCGGTTCCTGCGTTCGCCGAAGGTCCGCCGCGGCGGATGTGAACCGGTGATTCTTAGGACTGTTTTCCCACAACGCCTTAGCGAGAATCGCAGGGTCTCAACCCCGACTTCGTCGAGATCAGGACCCTGCGAAACGGCTTTATGACACAGCCTGTCCGCTCAGGGTGGCTTCGCGCGCACCCTTGAGATCGCCGCCGATTGGTCAAACGCCAATATGGCCTATCGATGTCTTGACTAACCGCAAGGGAGAACGTATATTATATGTTTAACGGGAACACCTCCATGGTTTGCTGTTATAATATGACGATGAAGTGTATTTTCTTGATATTATTGGTGCTGCTGATCGCTTCTTCGGCGTCGGCTCAGTCGAAGTTAGAGATCCCGTCGAACAAGTTTGACCTCGGCCTGATCCCGGATCAGTCAACCGTGAAGCATAGTTTCTGGTTCAAGTCGGTTGGGACCGATACCGTGAGAATCAAGGAGATTAAGGTCACCTGCCAATGTATGGCGGTGTCCCTGACTCAGGACTGGCTGGCCCCGGGCGATAGTATGCCGGTGAGTGTCTTCTGGAACCTGGGTCGACGGATCGGCAATGCCGGCCAGTATCCCCAGGTGTTTATCGAAGGTGACGAGAAACCACATGATATGTCGTTGATTGGCCAGGTAGTTAGGGCTCTTGATGAGGGGAGACCGGTATCTGTCAAGCCGTTCAAGGGTGAGTTTGCGAAGACTTCCGTTAAGTCGATCGACAGTATCGGCATCATTCTTACCAACCACTCGAAAGAGGATCTGGAAGTGATGGTCGTTTCTTGTCCGGTCGATGAGTGTCTTATGAGTTTCCCGGAACATATACCGGCCGGTGCTCAGGCATCCGGATACGTAAAGCTAAAGGCGGAGTCTTCCGATTCCGAGTTTATGAGTTCGATTACTCTGGAATTTGAAGGACGGAAAAAAAGCCGACTGACCATACCGTTACGACGTAAAATCTATTGAGCGGCCTGACGAGTCGCTCGTAAGAATAAGAAATCGAGAACAGTAGTTCTGATAGAGAAAGGACCTTAAGGTAACTCTATGAATAAAGCGACAAAAGCTGCCATACTGGCTGTGACGACTTTGCTGATAGTAGGCAGTTCAGTAGCTGCCCCTCGGCTGTTGCTCAAGGAGGAGTCCTTTGATTTCGGCTATGCACCGCAGAACTCAAAGGTCTCTCATGTTTTCTGGTTGTATTCGACGGGAGACGATACTCTCAAGATTCTGTCCGTAAAGCCTGGCTGAGGCTGCACCAAAGCGCCGTTGGAAAAGACGGCCGTTGCTGTCGGTGACAGCACCAAACTTGAGATCATCTTCAGTACCAGGAAATACCGAAGTACCGTAAAAAAGTCGCCGAGGATCAAGACTAACGAGGGCGGCCCGGAAAAGAGGGTGCATATTTCCACTACCATGACCGAACGACCGGATTCCACCTACCCGGTTGTCAACACACCGTATAAAGTGGATATGTCGCAGTTCACCGAGAAGAAGGTGATCCGGAAAAAACTGGAGATCACCAATGTCTCCGACGAGGACCTTCAGATTAGTCTGGTCGGTTGGGCGGAAGATTACTTCGATGTGAAAATGCCGGAGTCGGTTCGAGCCGGGAAAACAGTTGAGGCCGAAATCGTACTCCATAAAGATGTTTACGACAAATCGTTTGATAAGTCGCTGACTTTCGAACTGTCCGACGAGAAGCACAGCCGCTTTACTATTCCGGTCAAACGCACCGTACGCAATGTCAGGACGCCAGGAACGCGTGCCGCCGGTGGCAGCGGCGGCAAGTAATCTTCTACCTGCAGAGATAAGAAAACTATTCAAGAAGGAGCCGCTCGGTCAGCGGACGGCTCTATTAATTTTCTCCAAACGGGTTGAACCCGATATCCATCCATCCGGCGTCGATGATCTGCTGCCAGTCCTTGCTATAAACCTCCCCGTCGACATTGGAGTGAACCAGCGCGAAATCGAAATCGAAATCGTAATCTGCAAAGAGGAAAAACTTGCCTTCCTCCCATTCCCAGTAATACCAAAACTGCATCGGGAGAGAGTTCACCCACTCGGCCGTCTTGTCTTCGATCTCGCTGGGACGACCATACTTGAGCAGGACACGACCCAGGTGAGAAAACCAGCCGTTAGTCTTTTCGGCGTTGGTGGAGTAGAGTCGGTTAGCCTCCTCGAATCGTTCTATCAGATCAAGTCGATTTTCGACTTCAGGCGTCTCAGGATATTCATCGTGTTCTGCCCAGTACTGATCAAGGTAGTTCGATTTGGCTCTATCCCCCAGTCGCGACAGCGTGGTTTTTTCCGGCGGCGTGAGGAGATAGGTCACTAACTGCTCCTTCACTTGCAGCGACAGCGTATCATACGGATCAAATGACTTCCGTCTTTTCACTGCTTCAGCCAGTACCTCGTCCGAGACGATTTGAAACGGCGCAAAGGCAGTATCGGCCTGTGAGCTTTCCTGATCGAGCACAATCAGGCAGGCGTAGTATACACCCGGCGCCCAGCCATCAATGCTGAATGAATCGGTAATAACCGCTGATGTCCCGGAACTCTCCAGCAACCGCCGCCCGAAGTCCTGATGCTCGATACTATCGACGTTCAGTACCACCAGCGACACCGCAACCTGAGTGGTACGAGTCTCAAAGTAACTGAGGTTGTATGCCTCCGTATAGAGATGTACTGCATGGTCGTCTGCGTTGAAAGTCGATATCGGATTAGGAACCACCTTGTAGCCGTTCTTGACCATACGGAGATCGACCCCGGCCGAAGTGTCGCCAATGGACCTTACGTCATAGGCCATGCAAACGTCACTAAGCGTGACACGGTTCTTCACCGGTGGAATTACCTCAAACGATGAATGAAAAACCTCAGCACGGCGTTTGCTTACGGCATCGATCACGGTAAGACGCGCGGAGTAGACGCCCGGCGCCAGATACATCGACAGCTTGTTGAACAGCCGAATGCCACTGATGGACGCTTCCGTTAGTTCTTTTGCGCGCACTGAGAAGTAAGTCGAGGCCGAATCGATCACCACGCCGCTCGTGCCGAAAAGATCGATCTGCGCGAATACTCTGGCGTAAAACAGTGAATCGTCCGTCAGGGGTTGGTAGAACTCCAGTTCATGACGGTTCAACGAGAAAGGAAACTCCACCAGCACCAGAGAGTCGTCGGCCGGATTAGCAAAGGTCGTAATCCCACCATAGAGAGTCAACCTATCATCTCCGGCGCCGACCTGACTACATAACAACACGCTCACAACCGCAACAACCAATACCGATATTGAAACTCTTCGCAACACAAACCACCTCATCAGAAATCCGGTCTCAGGTAAAGACCGTCGTAGGGATATACCAGGCGATAGTCGCCGTCCTCATTCTCATCGACAAACGTGAACCTTCGATATCGTCCGCCGCGATAATAATGCCACTCCTGGTAGGGATGGCTGTTCGGGGCAAACGGATAGTCATCGATTTCGTCCGGTTCGCCGTGCTTTATATAGATACTCCCCCGGTCGGTACGCCAGCCCTGCTGCCTCATGAAGGTGAAGGACCTATTGGCCAGTCGTACTCGTCGGAAGAACTCTTGCCGCACTTCATTGGTACTGGTGCCGGGAGTTGGGTCCCGTCGCAACCAGAACTCCGTGATACCGTCGAATCGTTCTTCGTATGTCTTCAGCTTGTCAAGTTCGGATATCTCATTCGGTTCAGCAATCAACCCAATCAAGTCCAGGGTGGATCCGTAGTCGCTCCTAAGCATAGCATCCTGGGTCCACGCAATTGAGAAACTGGTGAGTCGTTCGTCCAGCTTTTTGTGACGGCGTCCCCGCAGTCGCACCTCAAGCTCGTATTCGCCCGGCGCCAGCGAGTCGAGCGACATCTCCCTCAACTGCCGCATCATCGGACCATCAAACGAACTGGTCATACTGTCGCGATAGACCATGCTCCCCCAACGACGTCTGACCGTTGTCTCCACAAAAACGCTCTTGTCGGAGTCACTCCCCTGATAGATCTCCACATAATAGAGCAGTCGATTATGATCGTCATCAGAACTAAACTCCCGGGCTACCAACGGCACCACGGTAAGGTTGCCTTTGCTGAACACAGACGAGTCCTGTGAGTTCCGCTCGGCGGTTATGACAAACTCGACATCCGACAAAGTTGGTTTGCGACTCTTTCTTTCCTTCAGCTTGAGTTCGATCTCTCGGTAAAGCGCCACCGATGAATTCCTGTCGCGAAGAGTGAGTGCAACCCTATACTTACCGGGATCGAGCAGGAAAGACACTTGATTGGTGCGGAAATCCGTACGCGACCGCGTGCGCGCTTCCGTAGAAACCGTTACTTCCTTTTGTTTCGTATAGGAGTCAACCTGCCTGTCATTCTTGTCCTTGACCCGAATAACGACATCATACTTCCCAACATATCGGTCACCCACCGGCAGCCACTGGAGCACGAAGTTGTAAAACTGGTAGTACAGT
>JAUXBJ010000413.1 GCA_030619425.1 bacterium | reverse complement strand
TGTGCTGCATCGCGTCCCAATGTCGTTCGTACTTCAGGATCGTACTATACGGAATTGGGCTCTTTTGTCAAGTATTAGTGTCGTGTGTGTCGTTGTATCCTCCGCCCCAAATAGGTTTGAATCGGCTTCGCCGATGTCGAGACCTCGCTTCGCGACCCCTTCGGGGCAGGGGTATCGACCTACGGGGCCAAAGTCCGCCCCAAATAGGGTTTGAGACGGCCACCCGAATTGAAAACTGGATTCTGGCCTTCGCCAGACCGTAGGTCGGAACCCTCTTAGCGGTCCCGACTCTCAAGGGCAAGAAGTCGGAACCCACAAGGGGTTCCAACCTACGAGGCTGACCTACGAGGCTACATCGCGCACAAATGTGGCGGGTTTGAAGACAAACCCACCCTACGGGGACTCATCCGGCGTCGATGGTTCCCGCAAATGCTGAAGTTGTGTCGTCATGCCGCCGATTTCATCATGCCCACGAGCCAGCGCAGTGGTCAGGGCACGCACCGAGCTTTCCATTCTTTGGTGCAATCTATTGAGACGCTCGACGCGGCATCGGATAAGTTGCTCAGACCCGCTGTCAGGCGTCTGCTGTCACCGCTCAAACCGGCCTGAGCGTACACAGCCGACAGCGTAGCCAGGAAAGCGTACAGGTGCCCCGGTGAACTGGGAATGACGTTCTTCGACAAAGCATAACCAAGCCCGTCGTCGGGATCGTTGGCTATAAAGCGATAATAGACCGCTTCGGATGGCACGTACATGATAGCGATTTCTGTGGTGTCTTCGTCCGGTTTCAGGTAGCGCTCACTGATGTCATCGATGTGTTTTTTCAACGACCGCACAAACGACTTGCGGGCATCGGACGAATCAGGTTCGGCGCTGAGACGCTGAAAGGACTCCAGGGGGAACTTCGAGTCAATCGGCAAAAGCCGGTCGGCCAACTTGACGACAGCATCAACCCGTCGCCCATCGGAAAAACGGTGCTGCATCTCGTACAATGACTTCGGCAGGATTTGGGCCAGCAGATTCTCCAGAAGCATCTCGCCGAGACCCCCGCGAAGCTGCGGTGGTTTCAGTAAATCCGAGAGCGACTGGATATTCCGGCCGACCGCCTCGATATTCTCCGCCTGGGTCTGGAGTTGTCCCAGACGGTTTTCGATATCGGCCAGCAAGTCCATCCGTTTGTCGATGGCGCCGGTGCCTTCGGCCAACCGTTCGTTCATCAACCGACCGGCACTATCCATCGAATCCCGCAGGGATACCAACCCCTCAAGCTGCTTCTCCAGCAGTTCGCGTTTCAACTTCTCGAAGGCAAGTTCGATCCGGTCGGGTACACTTCCGGTACCGCGGCGTTCCCGGAGTAACAGGATGATCAGCAGGATTGAGATGGCGCTGAGAGCGCCGATGACGGCTATTGCAGAGACGTCCATCAGTCAGGTAGCATGGAGCTAATTTGGTAGAAGCTTGACATCATCGCCGGACGGCCATTCCTTCGGCAGCAACTCCTTGCGAAACATCACGGTGATCTTGTTGTTGTCGGCGTCATAGTAGTCATCCGAGGGCGTGATTCCCCAGATGTACTTGGCCATCAGATGACTGGTGGCGTAGTCGTACAATCCAACTTCATTCTGATCAAACCGCACGCCGTAACGGTAACCCTCGATCTCGGTTTCGGGGCCATACTGTTCACCATGCAATATCGAACCGATGCCGACCAGTCGATCATCGTGGCCGAACAGCAGATTGCCGGTAGCCGGGTGGTTGCCCTCGAATGAGAATTCAAACCCCACCCACTTCTTGTGTGCCCGTACCACGTAGTTGTCACCTCTGGCCAGTTCTTTGCCCTTTTTGAGGTGACCCGGACGGATCACTGCCTTGTCGCCGGTGGCCTCGGTGATGTACTCGTCAAACCCCTGCAGGAACTTGTCCCAATCATCCGTTTTGGCGGCTTCGACCAAAATCTGTTTGACCTCCGGCACTGTCTGGGAATAAACGGTTTCGAAATCCCCTGACAGTTTTAGATACAAATCCAGGTATCGGTC
>JAUXBJ010000017.1 GCA_030619425.1 bacterium | reverse complement strand
GTTTGACATTGTGTTTGCTATGTGCTCTGATAGTAGCTGGACAGGCCGCGGGCGAAGATCGTCACCCGGCTGTAGCGGGCGCCTTTTACCCAGCAGATAGCGGCGCCCTGGCAGCGATGGTTCAAAAACATTTGGCCCAGGCTACCGACCTGCCGGTGATTGATGGAGATATAATTGCACTCATCGTACCCCACGCAGGGTTGATCTACTCCGGGGCTATCGCCGCTCACAGCTACGAACTTCTCGAAGGGTCCGATGTCAATCGGGTGATTCTCTGCGGTCCCTCCCATCGCTATCCCGTCAAAGGGGCATCGGTCTACGGCCCCGGTGTGATCTGGCACACGCCTCTTGGATCTGTGCGATGCGATGATGAGTTATGCACGGCGCTGGCGTCCGGGAAGGGAATCGATGTTATCGCGGCGGCTCATGCGCGCGAGCATTCGTTGGAAGTACAGTTGCCATACCTGCAATCAGTGCTACCTGATTTCACAATCGTCCCGGTGGTGATCAGGTATCAAGACAAGCACAGAATCGATATGTTGGCGACCGCGCTGGAGGGACTCGAGTACGATTCGCGCACGATCATGGTCGCCTCGACCGACTGGCAGCATTTCAAACCATCATCGGTCGGCGCGCCGATGGACTCTCTCGGCATCGCTTGCCTTTTGGATTTGGACCCCGACCGGCTGGCAACACTGCTGGCATCAGGCAAGGTTGAGATGTGTGGCGGCGGCGTGACGGTCGCAGTTACCAGGGCCGCCCTCAGGAAAGGGGCCAATCGGGCCAGGCTGCTTCGATATGGTGATTCCGGGGATGTGAGCGGCGACAAACAGTCGGTGGTCGGTTACGCCGCAATGGTGCTCTATCGTCAGAGTGCAAAGAAGAACGACAAAACAGAACAAGTACCGGACAATGGGGAGTTGAAAGTGGAAAAGAAAGAACCATACTATCTGAGTGCGAGCCAGAAGAAGCGCCTTCTGCAGATCGCCCGTCAGTCGATTGCCGATTATCTGAAGGACGGCGCCGTCCCGGAGTTCGAGGTAACCGGGATACTACTCGAACCGGGGGCGGCTTTTGTGACGTTGGAGAAGCAGGGTCGTCTGCGCGGCTGCATCGGCTACACACAGGCAGTCGAGCCGCTGTATAGAACAGTGTCGTCATGTGCTATCAAGGCAGCGGTGGAGGATCCGAGGTTTACTCCCGTGCAGGCCGATGAATTGGCCGGGTTGCACATCGAGATATCGGTCCTGACGCCGCTTGAGGAAACTGCATCGCTCGACGAGATTGAGGTCGGTCGCGATGGGTTGATGATTGTAATGGGCAGAAATCGCGGTCTCTTGCTGCCTCAGGTAGCGACTGACAATGGATGGGACCGCGACACATTCCTGGAGCAAACCTGTCGCAAGGCGGGCTTGCCACCCCACGCCTACAAATTACCCCAAGCCGTGATATTGAAGTTCCAGGCGGTTATATTCGGGGAGTAGGTCTCGTCGGGAGAGCACGACAACAGCATTTACCTCCAAGAGACCTTCAGAGTGTCAGTCCAACTGGAGGGATGCCCACCGACGGCGGCTATATGACCAACTTGGCAAACTCACGAAAAACATCCACTGTCCGCACAACACCCACCACGCGACCATCTTTGAGTACCGGCAGCAGGCTAAACTTGTTAGCGTTCATCTCGTAGACCACCTTGACGATGTGGTCATCGTAGTCGGCAGTACCGGCCACCGGGATCATGACATCGCTAACCGGCCGGTCGGCTCGCCTGCGTACACCTTCGAGGATCTTATCAAAGGAAATCTCAGACAGGTTGGGATCGACTTTGACGTCAAACAGCTTCTTGCGATAGTCCAGCGGTTTGTCGGTGAGAAACTCCGGTTCGAGTCCGCGCAGAATATCACGGCGGCGCAACAATCCGACCAATTGGTATTTTTCGTCGAACACCAGAACCACTCTCGGCAGAGACTTGCGACCGTCGATTTCCAGGACCGAGTTTTCCATCTCAACGATTGCCTGCCTGAGTGTGAACCAGTGAGGCATATGCGGGTACTTTTCCAGCGGGATCATCAGATCGCCGGCTCTTGTCATCTTCATATATCAGTTCCTTTCACTGCCGAAATATAGTCACAGCCGGAAGCAGCGCAATCTACAATTTCCGGTCGTTTTCCTTCTGCAGGAGGCGCTTGACCTCATCCAGATTGAGACCGCTCCGCTCGGCCACAACCTGTGGATCATTATCCACGGTCAATGCCAACCGACGGATATAGGCGCTGGTGAACTGCTCGGTAGCTTCTGAGAGCGGTTGTATGGAGAACAGTTTATGGGCCTGTTTGAAATCCTTGCGCATGGCAGCAAAGTGAAGCGCTCTATCGACGGCGAAAAGAAGCTCCTCCTGCTTGAACGGCTTGTTTATGTAGTCAAAGGCGCCCAGCGAAACCGCCTCTCGCGCGCTCTCAACAGAACCAAAAGCGGTGATGATTATGACTTGCTCATCGCGATCATTATCGGCCATCCAGCGCAGTATCTCCATGCCGTCCATGCCCGGCATCCTCAGATCGGTGATGATGATATCAAATCGCTCCTGCTCCAGGATTCCCGCCACTTCCAGAGGGTTATTGGTAGTTGTAATCCGATGCTGTGTTCTTTCGGCAAATACTCTTTCGAGCAGTTTCAGCATGTGCAATTCATCATCAACAGCCAGGATTCTTCCCTTCATCAGTCGCATCCTTTCTCCGGTCGGTCGGCCGATGTCGGAACTTCCACCAGGTCCAGTCTCTTCAGAAAGTCATTCAAATACCAGGAAGCAACCTGGTCGGTGGAAAGCGCCATATCGAGCTGTTTGGTCATTATGGTCAGGCGCCCCAGGCGGGTCAGCTTGCTGACCATGGCCTCAGCATCCTTGTAGGAGACGGTAGCTTCCAGAAAGTCCCCCTTGGTGCGGCACTCAAACTCCATCTCCCTAAGTATTGTCGTCATGAGGCTCACGCGGCGGGCCCGCCTGTCGAAGGTAGAGCCACCATGACTGAATTGGAGGTTGATATAGTTCTTATTGATATTATCCGAACACAGCGCCTCCACGGTCGCAAAATGATAGCCAAAACGCAGACTGAGGATCATATACTCCTCGCTGAGAGCGGCAAACGAGTTCTCAGAAAATGGCAGTGCGCCACGATCTTTCAAGGTTAACTTGAGCGCGTGCTCGTCCCCACCCGACTGCGGCCAGCCCTCTTGTTTGACACCGCTCCAGAAGGCTCGCATCGGTATCGAACCGAGGTCCTCTTCCTTGACCCAGCCCCGACGGCCGGATGCCCGGCGGCCACGATCCAGATAGACCAGACCGACTGTCACCGGCACGTCCGTTTTCAGACGCAGACCGATACGCTCTTTGTCGGCGATATCGGTGGCCCGGTAGAACATCTCCTCGGTCGCCTTCTGATGCGCGTATCGGGTAATATCGTGCAGCGTCACACAGTTCTCGACCTGAAAATCATCGTCGTCGGGATGCAGCAACCTGAGAGGCGAAACCAAGTCCAGTACGCGCCCGAGGATATCGAAGATGCTCTCCTCATCACTTAGGTTGTACTCCGGGTGTCGAGCCTGAAGCAGCTCGTCCAGGCGCCCGTGATACACAACGGCCCCGGTCGCATCGACGGTAGCAATTTCTCCGGCCGGCAGGTTCAGGGCGTCGGGCACACCGGTCAGGGTCGGCACCCGATACTCACGGGCTATCGTGGCCATGTGGCTGGCGACGCCGCCGACGCGAGTAACCAGAGCATTGACCTTGTTCATCACCGTCACCAACCCGGGAAACGGATTGGGCGCTACCAGCACCGAGCCTTCCGGTACCGACGGCAAACCATCCGCCGACGTCACATGGTGAACCCGACCGCAACCGGCGCCATGACAGACGGTGTCTCCCCCTGAAACCAGGACTTCGGCGTCGGACAAATCCGGCAGCGGCGTACCGGGTTGAATCGCCTGCACCTGGAGCGGCCGAGTCTGAAGCAACAGCAGCTTGCCTTTTTGATCGACCACCCATTCGATATCCTGAGGGCAAGCATAGTGCTCCTCCAAAAGCACAGCGTAGCGAGCAAGGTTGCGGAGTTGTTTATTGGTGAGCGATGGTTTCTGTCGCAGCTTCGGCGACACCGGCCGGCTGATAGTCCCGCCGTGAGTATCCATGACCAGATGAACCGGTTTGTCGGCGATTTGCGCCTCGATCAACTTGCCGCGTCTCGAGACGCGGAAATTATCGGGTGTGAGTGTACCGTCAACCAGGAACTTGCCGAGGCCCCAAACAGCATTCACCAGAACATGATCGTCGACCGGGTTGACCGGGTCGCGGCTGTACGCCACTCCAGCGGCTGCGGCGTCCACCATGGCCACACAACCGACGCTCATAGCCAACTCCGATTCGGAAAGGGAGTGGCTCAGAAAATAGTAGATCGCTTGTGGTGTGAATTTGCCGGCCAACACTTCACGATATCGTCGCACCAACTGGTCCGACCGAACGTTCAGGTATGAGGCGTACTGGCCGGCGAAACTGAACAGCGTATCTTCACCGATAGCGCTGGACCGAAGCGAGAAGCGTGCCTCCCGAGCTTTCGTCGTCAGTCCACGCGCGTGTTCTATGATAGCCTCGGCCAGGTCGTTCGGGACGGTGGACGCTTTTATCAGATCGACTATCTCTCCGCTCACTCGAACCAGGTCTCGGAAACTACGGATGTCGACGGAATCGATCCGTTCGCTGATCCGGTTTTGCAGGTCGTTGCTTTCGATAAAGCGTTTGTACGCCCAGGCAGTGACAGCAAACCCTTGGGGCACTGGAAGCCCGAGCTTGGAGATCATTTCACCCAATTGCGCGTTCTTACTTCCGACGCTGTAAGAATTCATCCGACTCAGAGTGTCGAACCGACGGCAGTATGCGTCTTCTCGAATGGGACGATTGCTTGGAAAAACGAGTTCGATCTGATCATCGATCAAAGTGAATCGTTCCTGCAAAACCTGATAGTGGTCCCCTCCCAGTGTTACCAGACAACGAATGATCTCGCTTACGTTGGCCCGCAGATCGGCCAGGCGCGATCGTATGAAGTTGAGATCAAAGAGGTACTTCCCCTGTGACTTTTCCTCCATGTCGCCCAGAATTTCGAGAGCCTGGTGGTTATGGTCCAACAGACGGCGAAAGTGGCTAAATTTATCTCTAATAGCGCGTAGTTCCGCACCGTCTCCCCAGTCACCTTCGGAATACTTACCGGTTCGAATCACCGTCACTCCACCTTCTAATCAAGACACGAATACAATCGGGACGGGACGGTGTCACGCCCATGCCCCGACGACGGCAATATGGCTGCGATGACCCACGAAATCAACGCTTTTGTGGCTCGTGAAGTGATAAGAAACGACCGCACGGGTCAGCCGAAACTTCCCTCGTGCACCAGACGGTCGATAGTCTTGGGGGGTTCCTCGTCGCAGGGAACGCCGTTGCGCCTGATGATCCGCGCCGGAGTGCCAACGACTGAACAATCGGAAGGGATGTCACGCATTACGACAAAAGTATTGGCGCCGATCTTGACATTGTCGCCAACCTCAATCGGTCCCAGGAGAGTTGCGCCGGTACCGATGAACACATTGTTCCCCAGCGAGGGATGGCGTTTGCCCTGGTGTTTGCCGGTTCCGCCCAGGGTCACATTATGAAACAGCACGCCGTTATCCCCGATAATCGTCGTTTCACCGATCACAACTCCGGCGCCATGATCGACAAAGAACCCCCGGCCAATCGTCGCTCCCGGATGTATCTCCAGCCCGGTGAAGAACCGTGAAATCTGCGAGAGCAGTCGTGGGACAAACGGAACCTTCAGGTTCCACAAGAAATGAATAAACCGGTGAAAGAATATCGCTTGAAAACCGGGATAAAGCAGAAACTCAATGTTTCTGACAGCCGGATCGTTGCGATAGATCGCTCTTATGTCTTCAATAATCGCTCGCATTATTTAACCATAGCCTCTCCGTGACACCACCTTTCGCGGTCTCTACTCCAAGTGTTCAAACAGGGCCGTGGAAAGATAGCGTTCGCCGGTGTCGGGAACAATAGTGACCACCATCTTGCCTTCGCCCAGTCCGGCTGCGACCTGCAGAGCCGCCCAGACGATCGCGCCGGATGATATTCCGACCAGCATCCCTTCCCGGGCAGCCATACGGCGCGAGGTCTCAAGGGCATCTTCGTTCCTGACCCTGATGATATCATCGACAATACCGGCATCGTAGTTGTCGGGCACAAACCCAGCGCCTATGCCCTGAATCGGGTGCGGACCCGGATCACCGCCGGAAAGCACCGGCGAAGCGTCCGGTTCCACGGCAACAATCCGGCAACCGTATTTGTCTTTGAGAACTGTACCGGTGCCGGTAATAGTCCCGCCGGTCCCGACCCCTAACACCAGAGCATCAAGGTGCAAATCGTCCAGGTCGTTGATGATCTCCACGGCAGTGGTGCGACGATGAACCTCCGGGTTGGCCGGGTTGCTGAACTGTTGCGGCTGGTAGTATCCAGCCTGGCCGGCCAATTCGTTCGCTTTGGCCATGGCTCCTTTCATCCCCTCCGAACCCGGCGTAAGAATGATCTTAGCGCCGAACATTTTGAGTATGGCGCGACGTTCCACGCTCATGGTCTCGGGCATGGTGAACACGCAACGGTAGCCTTTGGCGGCGGCAACCATAGCCAGCGCAATACCGGTGTTGCCGGAGGTGGGCTCGACGATGGTCAAGCCCGGCCTCAGGCGACCATCTCTTTCGGCCGCCTCAATCATAGACACCCCAATCCTGTCTTTAACTGAACCGCCGGGATTGAAACTTTCCAACTTGGCATATAGCATAGCCGAGCGAGGCAAGGTGAGCCGATTAATCCTGACCAACGGTGTTCGGCCGACAGTATCGGCAATGTTGTCGAATCGCATTTGCATTCTCCTCGATTGAGAAATCTGATTTCTATATATAAGCGACCGATCCAGCCTCTGGTTCCCTTTATCGACTGCCAGCCTACAACAGGCATAGTGAGTCTATCGACAAATCAGCCCCTGACTTTTCATACATGGTGGAATTATTGTGTTGCTGAACTCTGATGGCGTAAGAAATAGCCTCTAACCAAAGCAATCCGGCCGCGCCTAAATCAGGATTAGGGTTGACACGGGCACCGAAGACTCTCATAATGACTGACATAGAGTTGAGCCGGTTCGACTCACGGCTCCGCATTTACTGTCGCAGAACCTGCATAACGATGGAACCATCGCCCGACATCCCCGTAAAGCTCAGCATGCGATGGATTCGTATGCCCTTTTCTCCCGATCAGTTTTCCGCTAAACATAATGGAGGAGTGCCTTATGGCCCAGATAACCAGAAGAGATTTCGTGAAAGCCGGCGCCATGGGACTGGTGGTGGCCGGAGTCCCCATGATCTTCAAGGGTAACCCGCTAGCGGCGTTCGCAGCGCCGCCACTCGCCTCAGGTAACTTAGAGGAATACCTGAAACACTTTGCTGTCAGCGAGGTCGAAATTCGGGATGTGATGTCAGCCGCGCTGGCCCATGGCGGTGACTATTGCGATCTCTTCTTTCAACACGCAATCAGCAACACGGTGGCCCTGGAAGACCATTTGGTCAATCGGGCGTACACTAACGTCGACTTAGGTGTCGGCATTAGAGTGATTGACGGGGACCGGGTCGGTTATTCCTTCACTGAGGAGCTTACGCCGAAGGCCATGAAACTGGCGGCCCGGACAGCGGCCAATATCGCCGGCCGGGGTCAAGCGGCGCCGCCGCAGAAGTTGGTGACCAGCAATGTGCCGAACTACTACCCTATCAACATTTCATGGGAGGAAGTGGGGATCGACCGGAAGATACCACACCTGCAGACCCTGAACGAAAAAGTCTTTGCTACTGATAAGCGCATTGTGAAGTCCCAGGTGTACTTCACTGACAGCACCAGCTACATGATAGTGGCTTCCTCTGACGGCCGAATAGCTTGCGACTACCAGCCGATGACTCGGGTGTTCGTGAGTTGTACCGCCGAACAGAACGGGCGGCGCGAGGAGAATGGATACAATCTCGGTGGTCGGCATGGGATGGACTACTTCAGTCCGGAAAAGATTGACCTTTTGGCCTCGACGGCTGTTCGGCGCACGGTGGAGTTGTTCGAGGCGGTAAAGCCTGAGGGCGGCGAAATGGAGGTTGTGCTGGCTCCCGCGCAATCCGGCATCCTGTTGCACGAGGCCATCGGTCATGGCATGGAAGCCGACTTCAACCGCAAAGAAACCTCTATCTTCTCCGACAAGATCGGCAGACCGGTAGCTGAGAGTTTTGTGTCGATTGTCGATGACGGCACCAATCCGAACATGCGTGGTTCGATCAACATTGACGACGAAGGCAACCAATCAGAGAAGACTTACCTGGTTCGCAACGGCATTCTCGAAAGCTACCTGCACGATCATATCAGCGCGAAGCACTACGGCGTCAATCCAACCGGCAACGGTCGGCGACAGTCATTCCGTCACCAACCGATGCCGCGGATGCGTAACACCTACATGCTCCCCGGGCCGCATAAGCACGACGAAATAATCCAGAGTGTCAAGAAGGGCATCTATGCTGAGTCCTTTACCAATGGAGAGGTTCATATCGGCGCCGGTGATTTTACCTTCTACCTCAAGTCCGGCTACCTGATCGAGAACGGCAGGAAGACACGTCCGATCAAGGATGTCAACATCATCGGCAACGGACCTGACGTGCTGACCAAAGTGGTAATGGTCGCTGATAACCTGGAGTTGATGGAGGGCGGCGGCACCTGCGGCAAGAATGGTCAGTGGGTGCCGGTATCGTTCGGATTGCCGACGATCAAGGTGTCGTCGATCACAGTCGGCGGTGTCTCCTCGTGAGGGGGTTGCGACGGCTGATAAGTGTCAGGACAAGCAAGAGAAATAAAGAAAGTATCGAAGATGAATAAATCAGAATCATATGAACTGGCCGGATGGGTGGTGGCCCGGGCCAGGAAGGCCGGAGCCGACGATGTGGCCGTCAATATTGCACGCAGCCGCAATATCGAGATCGGATGTCGCGAGCGGCAGGTGGAGACGCTGAAGGAGTCAACTCAGAACTCGCTGAGTCTATCGCTGTATGTCGGTAATCGTTATTCCGGCCACTCGACCAATGATATCCGGCGAGAAGGTCTGGAGTCGTTCGTGACCGAAGCTGTGGCCATGACCAAGTATCTCAACGAGGACCCGTATCGAACGTTGCCGGACCCCAAGTACTACGCGGGAAGAGAGTCACTCGATCTGCATATGTTTGACCCGGCCTACGATAGTCTCACCTCGGACGAACGAGTGGCCATTGCACGCCGGATCGAGGACGCCGCCCTGGCCGAAAGTGAGCGCATCATCTCCTGCACCTCCAGTTTCTCCGACTCATTTTTTGAGACGGTCAAGGTCCATAGTAACGGATTCGAGGGGGACCGGATGGGAACTTCGTTCTCAATCGGCGCTGAGGCCACAGTTCGTGACGATTCCGGCAGCCGTCCTGAAGATTGGGACTGGCGCACAGTACGTTTCCGCAAGAACCTGCCGGCTGCCAAAGTTGTCGGAAAGCTGGCGGTGCAGCGGGCCCTGCGCAAGCTTGGTCAGACCAAGCTGGAGTCGGGCCGATATGATATGCTCATCGAGAATCGTGCCGGCAGTCGACTGCTTCGGGCGCTTATCGGCCCCATGAGCGGACGTTCCCTGCAACAGAAGAGTTCCTTTCTCGACGACAAGCTTGGTCAGAGAATCGGATCGGACAAACTGACTATTATCGACGATCCCTTCATCGATTTCGGGCTGGGTTCAAAGTTGTTCGACGGTGAAGGCATGTCGACAAAACGCCGGGTTATGGTCGACAAGGGCGTCTTGAAATCGTTCTACATCGATACTTACTATGGCAAGAAACTCGGGATGGAGCCAACGACCGGCTCGACAACCAATCTGGTTTTAGACAAGGGCGATAAGTCTCTTGACGAGATGATTGAAGGCATGCAGCGCGGCATTCTGGTGACTACGTTCATCGGCGGCAACTCGAACTCCACCACCGGCGATTTCTCGTACGGGATTATGGGCGTTCTAATCGAGAATGGCCGGGCGGTCAAACCGGTGAACGAAATGAACATCTCGGGTAACCTGTCGGAGTTGTGGAACCAACTGGTGATGGTGGGCAATGACGAGTATATGTACTCGGCATGGCGTCGTCCCAGTATGTACTTCAAGGATGTACACTTCAGCGGCGTATAACAGGTCGTTGACGGAGTGGTTCTTTTACGTCGCGAGCGAAGTGCCGCAATCTTGTTGCTCTGGTCGCTGAAGACTCTGACGGCATCGTCGCAGGAACGGTTGTTCTGTAGAACTCAGGCTGGAGATTCTATCCGGGGTCAACCGCTCAGTATCTGGTCCCATGGGACCACCTCGATAGTGGGCGGTTCGGCGCCATCCCTGATGCTCTGGAAAATCAAACCATCGGAACCGAGCAGCGCCGACAAAGCGGCCGACGATTTCTTGGGAGAGAACTCGGCTAGAATTTCGCCGGAGGAGTTGCTGAATGATCCCGGCCAGATCAGCATCCGCCCGGTCTTGCGAATGGAGTCCGGGCTGAGTCGCGCGGGCATCGGAGACAAGCGATAGTCCTTCCACCCTGTCATCTTCTTGAGGGCCGGTAGCACGAATATGGCGCAAGTCACAGCTGTTGAAAGCGGATTGCCGGGCAATCCAAACAGTAGTTGGTTCCCGCGTCGGGCAAAATAGACCGGCTTGCCCGGTTTGATACGAATCTTGTGAAGGATCGATTCGAATCCGGCCTCCTCAGCCGCTTTGATCACCAGATCGCGCTCACCAGCCGAAGCACCGCCTGAGGTCACGATCACCTCGGCTTCACTCGCCATGATCGTCTGCAACTGCTCAAGACTGTCATCCACGCCGGTCAACCGCTGCAACGATCGACTAAACGGACTCACCATGGCCTCAATCGTGTACAGATTGGAGTTGTACACGGCGCCTGGAGGCAGCACGTCGCCGGGCGGAACCAGTTCATTACCGGTGGTTGCAATAAGCACTGACGGCCTGTTGTACACGATCACCTCGGGGAACCCGATCGAGGCCACCAGCCCGATGTCAAGCGGACCTATCCGATCACCGGTTTTGAACAGCTTCTGCCCCGTCTCGACATCCTCACCCGGTGCGCGAATATAGGTGTAGTTTCCAATCGCCTGGTGGAAGGTAACCTGCTTATCGTCATAGGTTGTGTCCTCGAATCGCACTACCGCGTCGTAGCCATCCGGCACCGGTGCACCGGTCATTACTTTGACGGCAACCCCTTCTTCGAATGGAGCCACTTCGGCATCACCGGCGAAAAGGGTGTCACGATACGGCAGGACTACTGCATTGGAACCATCGCACTCGGACAGCCAGGCCGCACAGACCGCGAATCCGTCCATGGCCGAATTGCGATACGACACCACATCGATACCCGACACCACATCATCGGCCAGGCAATAGCCGACGGCATCACTGATAGAGCGTTCGACTTTAGGAAGGACGGATACGTTGTCGAGAATGGTCTGGGTAGCTTCTTTGTAACTGATCATGAGTCAGCCAGATCCTCCTGACAGTCGGTGATGGCGCCGGCGATCAGTTTAAGGGGATGCTTGATGACAGGTAAGATAAACTCCAAAATCTCCTGCACCGCTTTTGGCGAGCCGGGCATATTGATAATGAATGAGTGCTCGGCCACGCCTGAAACCGCACGCGAGAACATAGCGTACGGAGACTTGTCGCGACTGAAAGTACGGAACGCTTCATCAACTCCGGGAGTGGGACGGTCCAACAGAGTGCGCGTTACTTCCGGCGTGTTGTCACGGGCGGCACAACCGGTACCGCCGGAAGTCAGAATGAGGCTGTATCGGCGACTGATGAAACTCGTCAGAACCGCGTGAATCGCCATCGGTTCATCTGAAACCACGACCGATTCCGTTAGATCGAATTCGGTGCCCTCGAAGGCCGCTTGAATCACCGGCAGACACCTATCCTCTCTTTGACCTCTGGATGCCCGGTCGGAAATGATAACAACGCCCACAGTGTAATTCATCTCATCCCCACGCTATGGCGTCACCGACGCGAATGACGCCACCTTTCAGTACGCGCACGAATACGCCCTCGCGCGGCATGATACAGTCGCCGACGATCTCTCGAATGTGGCAGTCATTGTGACACTCCTTGCCGATCTGGGTCACTTCCAGCACAATGCGCTCGCCGATCATGAGCTTCCGGCCAATCGAAACATCCTCAAAGTCGAGCCCGGTTGTGGTCAGGTTTTCGGCGAAATCGCCCGGCTTGAGATCGATCAGATGCCCATCCATTTTCGAGAACGACTCCAGAGGCAGCAGAGACACCTGACGTTGGGAGCCGGCATGGGCGTCACCCTCGATACCGTAGTCTTCCACTATTGTGGCCTCACCGACATTGTGCTTCTGGTCCCCTTTTGTCTCTGAGACTGAGATGCTATGTATCCGTCCGTCTGTAG
>JAUXBJ010000130.1 GCA_030619425.1 bacterium | reverse complement strand
CCGGTAGGCTCATTGAGGGCGACGGCGTCGATCTGCCGCTTGTGCCGACTATGAGTGCCTACTGGTTCGCGTGGCTGAGTTTCTTCCCGAACACCGAATTGATAAAGTAGCAGCAGACACATGCTATTTTCATAGACCCGGCTTGCCGGTACTGTGGGCGGCAGACCTCCCGGTCTGCCCCACTGTATTATGTCAAGCAGCAGACCGGTACCCCACCCAGAGCACCAGCGTCGGGTGGGTTCTTCATTGTGAAACCCACCTGTCGCTTCGCTTTAGGTGGGGTACTGAGTGTTGCATGTCATTCTCGCGCAGGCGGGAATCTATCTAAATCAAAGACTTTCTGGATGCCCGCCTTCGCGGGCATGACAAACCCGGTAGGTTCCAGGCATGATGAAGCGCTTTTTCAACAACCTCCTGGTTACAGATGGTTAATCGTTGACTTTCCCATCGATCCTGACTATATTGTCTTTTGGTAGGGTGTATTATAGGTGCCTTATCAAGTTAGATAATACTGCTGAGGGCGTTAGCCCTCTGGAGGTTTGGCGGACCTCCCGACGAATCTCCAAGTGACGAAAATAGGTATCCAAAGCGCAGGAGGATTCGATGCTCAGCCGATTGTCCCTCACTATCATTGTATTGGGTTTGGTTTTTACTTTCAGCAGTTCAGCCTTTTCAGATATCGGCTTGAAAGAGGGACTCAACCCCATCTCTACGGTAAATCCCAACGCTCCCCTGAGCGACAACATCAAGGACGCCCGGCCTGCGCAGGCTTCGTTCAAGAAACCGGAAGACGTACAGTTATTCGAGGTTCAGATGCCCGGTGTCGCTCCTACTCCCCCTTCCAACTATTTCTGCGATTTTCAGCACTACTACGACGACACCGCGACGTCGGTATGGGTGTGGAGTATTCCGGATGCCTACGGTGATGATCTGTTCAACATGCGCTTCACTGTCGAGCCCGAGGTCGAATGCACTCTTAAGGTCGGCTGGATCCTGATGTACGGTGGCTGGGCCACCGGCACGCCGGACATGCGCATCTACTTGTGGGACGATGACGGTTTCGGCTTTCCCTATAATAAACTGGACTCTGTCGATGTTCCTTATGCCGAGTTGCCAACCAATTTCGGCTGGGTGGCGGCCGACTGGGCGGCCGCGGAATGGGTCTTCACCGAAGGTGAAGAGTACCATGTTGGCTGGACCACTCTGGGCGGCGACGGCGATACCCTGTGGTGCGTGTCGGATAAAGCGACCGGTCCGTATGTCGGCCAGTACCGTTCCAGTGAGAACTGGGCCGGCTTCTGGGGATTCATGGCCGACGACTGGCCGTCAGCGGGCGATATCGCGTTCTTCATGGAGTCGGAGCGTTGCTGCTACGAGATACCATACTCCGACTGCTACTCCCAACGCTGGGATGAAGGGACCGCCTACTATTGGTCCTCCCCCCATCCTGACTATGGCATTACCGACTATGCACAACGTTTCTCCGTCTGGGGGAACGATACGCTGATGTCGGTGGAGTTGGCAGTTTATGACATGGGCGCCACACCACCCCATGTATCGGGTAACGACGACCTGATTATCAAGGTATGGGATGACGACGGCACTGGGTATCCGGGCACTGTGCTGGCCACGGAAATCGTCCCGGCCGGCAGTTATCCCTTCTTCCCGAGCTACACTACGGTTGACTTCTACACACACGGCTTGATTTTCCATAGTGAAGACTTCTTCATTTCCTTCAATTCCTCGGGTGTCTTCCCTAATGACTGTGAAGCCACGTTATCGGATGATGAGACAACCCCGCATGGTCGTTCCTACTGCGTGTATGAGGGCAGTTGGAGAACTATCGGCGACCTGTTCGGTATCGATGTAGACATGAAGTTCGTGGTCAATCTGTGTATAGACCCCTTTGAATACTGCTATACCAAATCGTTCTACACTACGCCGGAGTATTATTGGGAACTTCCCGACACCTACGGTGATATAGCCAACGCCCAGAAGATACGGAGATATTATCCCGAAGTGGATTGTCGGGTTGAAGAGGTGTCGTGGGGTCTCTATCTGCCGGCAGCCGATTCGTTGAACAGTCCTTACAGTCACAACTCCAAAGTGTCAATATACAGCGACGTAGGCGGCTTACCGGGCAGCGAACTGGGATCGATTATACTGACTCCGGCCGATTACGTGATGTTCCCCGGATGGACGACCGTGGACTTCGGCCCGCAGAACATCATCGTTCCGCAGTATTACTGGATAGCCATCGAGTCGTTCGCGCCGACTCCGGAGGAGGGGATTCGCACTATGACCGACTTCGGCGGGGGAGGCATGGATTACGGGGGCGCGGAACTCTGGAACGGCATGTGGAGTTGGATATGCGACGAATGGAGCGGCTTGCCCTGTGACATCGCCTTTGTGGCCAAGGCGCGCCAATGCTGTGAACAGCCGCCACCCCCATCATGGTGCAGCGACACACCGGAAGACGAAGAGTGGCCCACGCACCAGGGTAATCAGCAACGCACCGGTCGGTCGTTGGTGGGTTTCTCCGACGCCCAGTGTGACCTGACCGTGCAGTGGTCCTACGTGCACCCAACCAACTCTATCTGGTTCGCCGGACCGGCTATCGCGGATCACAAAATCGCCTGTGCCTGGGATAACGAAGTCCGAGTATTCAACATTACTAACAGTCTGCTCCAATACACTATCAGCGGCTTCCCGCTGGGTAACCAGATTCGCTGTACCCCGCATATCACCACCATCGACATCGGCGGGACCCCGACCCAGGTCATGTTCCTCACGGGCGGTGACCAGCAATCCGTCAGTTGCTGGGACTTCCAAACCGGCGCCATGATATGGAGTCGTGATATCACCACGGTAGGAATCGCCGGCCAATTCGGACAGACCCGTTTCGGCTCGTTCATCACCCTGGATATCGCCGGCACTGAGGTTTTGTTCTGGGGCACCGACGATGGTGCTATCGTAGCTGCCGAAGCTGCCACCGGAAATCTTTACGCCGGCTGGGCGACCAACCCGGTCAATATCGGCCAGCCAGTCGGCAAGTCCGGCGCGACCGATGGAACCTCGCTGTTCTATAACTCCTTCCCGGGATCGGTGGAAGGTGATGTCTGGTCGATCGACGCCGCTACCGGCGCTATCAACTGGCAGCTCTCAGCCACCGACGGTCTCCAGGCCAACAACATATTCCCGCAAGGTCCGCAGCTCGGTGAGGGTTTCCCAGGCGGCTGCACCGAGCAATGGGGTATGTTGTATGTCAACTCCGACATTGCCGCGCCCTACCACCCCGGCGACGGCGTCCTCTACGCCATTTACACGTATAACGGTTCATTGAACTACGCGGTGCCATCGGTAGGGGCCCACGGTCAGTCGGCCGGCGGTACGCCGATTGTTGACGAGCAATCCGGGCTCTGGGTCATTGGTGAGTCGGGCTGGGTCAACACCTGGTACGGCGGCCGCGTGCTCGCTTTCCGAAAAAATAGCGGCGCGGCCGAGTGGAGTTTTGACAGCCCTGAGTACAACAATTATTGGGGTGATGCCGTCCTCTCGTGCGAGGTGGACTGGACTCCGGACCGCTTGTTTGTCGCCGGGCACCACGGGTTCATCGACTGTCTCGACGCCGACAATGGCGAGTCGATCTTCCGCCGACGGGTGTCCTTTGGAAGTTATCCGAAGAGTGTGGCCTTGAGCTTCGCCGTCGGACATAACCGAATCGCCATGAGTGACTTCTATGGCGGTCTCTACGTCCTGGGCAAAGGCGCCGACCGACCACGTCTGGAGATCCAATCCTATCGGCCGACGGCGCCCGTTGAGTTCGGCGCCGCAACCTCACTGCATGTACCGCTTTCGGATCTTCTGACCAACACCGGTTGTGCTCCCCTTACGATTAATGATATCACTATCGATGAGAACCCCACCCATCCCTTTATTCCGGACTTCTCCGCTCAAACGGTGCGTCTGAATGTTATGGATCGCGCCGCCTCTGTCGCCGATAAGTTGACCCAGGACTTCACCGGCAAGGCGCTGGTGATGCCGATGGAGCAGCCGTTCGACGAGTACTTCGTGGTTCGCGACCGCGACCACCGGACGATGAATCTGGGCGCCAACGTTATTCCGGATTTCATTCAGACTGCAACTTATCCCGACGGAATCGTGTCGCCGGCCGATGGCGGGATGATTTCTCCCGGTGATACCGTCGACGTGGTGGTGGACATTAACCAATCGCTGATCAATCGCGGCCCGCAGTGCTTCTATATGACTATTGACACCGATGATCCGGACTTCTTCCTGCACCAGGAAAGTGCACTGCCTTACGGGCCGCCCGAAGTCTATGTCACAATCGTGGGCGGTTGCCTGATCGATACCACCTATCTGTACTTTGGCATGGGCGGCGCGAACACCCACAACGTTACCAACACCGGGCGTATCGCCACGGGCGATGACTGGATGGAGCCGTGGGGTATGGATATCGATGGTGACGACCAATCCATTTTCCAGGGTTCGTTCATCTATGCCACCGGCGTTTACGAGCAGGCGATCAACACTCAGGCCTGGCACGGCGGTGGCGAAGATGAATCCTACATCTCCATGCAACCGGACCCGAACTGGTGTGACAATGAGTGCCATGCGCATCTTGACGAGAATGTGACGCTGAGTTGTCTTGGCGGTTACTCCGAGAACGGTTACAGCTACGTGCCGATTCATGGTAACCGGGTCTGCAAGAGTTATATCGACTCCGTGCAGAATTTCGGCGATCCGTGGGATTGGGAGAATTTCGGTTCACCGTTTGACGATGATCTGACAATGGGTCTGCATGTCAACACCCGTACGGTCGGGGCGGTTGACTTCGCGCCATTGAAGGACCTGACCGTCGAGATCTTCGAGGTCACCGAGCGCAACGGTGACTCTGTTACCGGTTGGAAGTTCGGCGCCACCATGGACTACGACGTGGGCGGCGACGTCGCCGCCTGGGACCCGGAAGGTTCGGCTGCCTGGGTGAGTTCCGGCGGTGCCGGCGACGTGGCTTGGGGAATGATCAAGCTACCGTTTGGTTGCGGCGACGAATTCTCCAATCCAAACGTCGACTACGACCCGCTTATCAATTCCGTGCAAATGTACGGTTACGGCGCCTGGTGGGGCGACATCTACCTCGGCGACACCGCCTGGAAGTATCTTAATATGCCTCCGGGTGTCTACTCTCAGGACCTGTCTGTCGGCGGCGACGAGGAAGCTCACTTCACTATTTGCGCTCACGAGTTTGCCGGCGGAGACACCTATGAGTTCGCGGTCGTTCAGTTCGGCCTGCACGGTATCAGCGGCGGTTCTTCGGCTGAGATAGTAGCCCTCGGCAAACTGGTCAATAAGTGGGCCGGCTTTAGTCGCAGCGACGTCAACAACGACGGTCTGCTCAACCTGGCCGACATTATGCATCTGGCCTGCTACGTGAACAGCACGGGTCCCGGCCCGATACCGTTCATGCACCTGGGTGATGTCGACTGCGACGGTGATGTCGACATGGATGACGTCTTGTACCTGATTGAATGGTACTTCGACGATGGTCCCTGCCCCTGCGGTGACTGGTGTTTTTAGTTTCAAGGTACATCCGCTGACGATACAAGAAGCGAGGAGTTCTCTCCTCGCTTTTTCTTTAGCCAACTGTTTGTATGCTGTGGGCGGCAGACCTCCCGGTCTGCCCCACTGTATCATGTCAAGAGGTAGACCGGTACCCCACCCAGAGCTTCAGCGTCGGGTGGGATTTTCATTGTGAAGCCCACCTGTCGCTTCGCTTTAGGTGGGGTACCGAATGGTCAGCGAAAGTTCTCGGTAGACGAGGACGTCCACCGCGCACAACAATGGCGCGTACCATACCTCACCCTGAGCGAGTCGAAGGGCGACATGAGGAGCGCGCGGAGCACCAAGAACAGGCTTGCCTGTCACCCTGAGCGAGTCGAAGGGCGACGTACGCTGTCGGCAACCCGGCGGGTCCGAAGACGGACCCACCCTACGGGGAGTTGTAGGTCAGTCCGCCGCGGCGGATTGCGATCCTGACGACTACTGTCAGGTTCCAAGGAACCTGACCTACTGCCCTGAGCGGACAGGCTGTGTCATAATCTGCATTGCCGTCGTTCTGAGTTGTGGTGTCGGAGGGCGTTTTCGTTAGTAACGTTTCTT
>JAUXBJ010000341.1 GCA_030619425.1 bacterium | reverse complement strand
ACCGTCATCATGAAACAACTGGAGACACTGTTGATCCCCTCCTTGAGGCCAATCACCTGGATGGCCGCCCGAAGGACGTTGCCGGTAGTATTCACCGAACCGGCAATGGAGGCATCGGCTCGGTCGTGCCGCACCAGCATAGCGCCGAAAAAAAGCGTATTGAGCATCGCCGTCTTTGCCTGCTCCTCGGTGATGTTACGCTTCTTGCGAATCTCCATGAACTCAGCCACAAACTGGTTGAACTCCGAAGCGTGGCTCGGATTGATCACTTCCACCTTGTTCAGATTGAGACCGTGCTCTTTGGCCAGCTTTTCGATCTCCTGCTCGTCACCCAGAAGCGTGACGGCGGCGATTTCCTCCGAAAGGATCTTCTTCGCAGCCCGAACTACCCGCGGCTCCGTCCCTTCCGGCAAAACCACCCGACGCTTCTTCGCTTTAGCTCTGTCTTTTATTCTGGTTAGTGCGTTCATGTTCTCTACCCATCAGGGTTAAGGTTCCGGTAAAAGTTGTCTTCTATATTAATCAGGCCAATTGCCGGAACTGCGGGTCCGACAAGTAAGCCTCTATGAATCGGTCGATATCACCGTCCATCACCGCCTGTACGTTCCCGGTCTCGACCGAGGTGCGATGGTCCTTGACCATGTTGTAAGGGTGAAAAACGTACGACCGGATTTGCGAACCCCACTCGATCTTCTTTTTTGTCTCGTCATACTTGGCCATCTTGGCCGCTTCCTCTTCCAGCCTCAACTGGTACAGGCGCGACTTGAGAACCGAGAAGGCGGCGTCCTTGTTGCGATGCTGACTCCGCTCCGATTGACAGGTTACGACGATCCCGGACGGCATGTGCGTCAGTCGGATGGCCGATGAAGTCTTGTTGACATGTTGACCGCCGGCGCCGGAAGCGCGGTAGGTGTCGACGCGCACGTCATCGTCTTTGATCTCGATTTCGATATTGTCGTCCACCATCGGATAGACATGAACCGAGACGAACGAAGTATGTCGGCGCGAGTTGGCGTCAAACGGTGATATGCGCACCAGCCGGTGCACGCCGGATTCGGCTTTGAGAAAGCCGTAGGCGTAGTCACCCTTGATCTCGATAGTCGCAGATTTCAGGCCGGCCTCTTCTCCCTGTTGATAGTCCATCAACTCGGCGGCAAAACCGCGACGTTCGGCCCAGCGATTGTACATGCGAAACAGCATGTCCGCCCAATCCAATGACTCGGTGCCGCCGGCTCCCGGATGAATGGTAAGAATGGCATCGCGGTGATCATCCGGTCCGCTCAGAAGCGCGTCGAACTCAAGCTTGTCGACCTTAACAGTGAGATCAGCTAAGGCGGTATCTAACTCGGCTATGTCACCCATATCAGTTTCACCTTCTGCGAGTCGCAGGAGTTCTTCAGTATCATCCAACTCAGCTTGCAGGTTGCCATGTGTTTCTACCCACCTCTTGTGGGCTGTGACTTCCTTCAGAATCGCCTGAGCGGCCCGGTTGTTATCCCAGAAGCCCGGTTGAGAGGTCTGTTTCTCTAGGCGGGCTATTTCTACTGTGCGCCTCTCGAGGTCAAAGATACCTCCCGAGTTTGTCCATTCTCTCTCTCAACTCGGGCAGTCGGCCTATAAGTTCCGAAATCGTCTGACTCACGCGTCACCTCCGTTTTTAAGGGAAGCAAATATACAGGTTTTGCCCAGGTGGGTCAATCAGGAAAAGTGATCTTTTTCACAATCAGAGAGGCGCGCTGTAAGGGTACGGAGTCAGCTTTCGCTATTGATTTCTTCTGGGAATCAAAGTATGTTTGTATTCTGAGTGGAGGAATAGTGCTCGTGTAACCTATAGACAAGCAATAACGATAGAAATGCGCAGGAGGTTTTGTGTTTAGGAAATCAAGTATCGTCTCACCTTTGATCCTTATAGCATTGTTCGGAATTCTATTTGCCAGTTGTGGGGATGATGATCCGGTCAGTAGTACCCCTAAAAGAATATTCCAAAGTGCGGTTAACTATGCCACCGGAGACTACCCTACATCTGTTTTCTCGATTGATCTTGATGGTGATGGCGACAATGACCTGGCGACTGCGAACAGATACTCTGACAATGTTTCGATACTGTTGGGCAATGGCGACGGAACATTCCAGAGTGCGGTCAACTATGCCGCCGGAGATTACCCTGTCTCTGTTTTCTCAGTTGATTTTAACGGCGATGGCAACAATGATCTGGCCACTGCGAACGTAATCTCTGACAGTGTTTCGATACTGCTGGGCAATGGCGACGGAACATTCCAGAGTGCGGTCAACTATGCAGCTGGAGGTGGCCCTTACTCTGTTTTCTCGATTGATTTTAACGGCGATGGCAACAATGATCTGGCGACTGCGAACGTATACTCTCACAATGTTTCGATACTGCTAGGCAATGGCAACGGAACATTCCAGAGTGCAGTTAATTATGCCACCGGAGATTACCCTATCTCTGTTTTCTCCATTGATTTTAACGGTGATGGCAACAATGATCTGGCAACTGGAATCCTGTCCTGTGTTTCGATACTGCTGGGTAATGGCGACGGAACATTCCAGAGTGCGGTTAACTATGGCACCGGAGGCTACCCTAACTCTGTTTTCTCGATAGATCTTGATGGTGATGGCGACAATGATCTGGTGACTGCGAACGGAAATTCTGACAATGTTTCCATACTCCTAAATACTGTGCAGTAAGCACATTGTTTCGTGCGTGGTGTACGTCCTCGTGCGCCACGTGACCGTCATTCTAAGCGCAATCGAAGCATGAGTGATTCACTTTCCTGCAGACACTTTCGTGCCTGTCACCCCGGCGAAGGCCGGGGTCCAGTTCTGTATTCGAAGACTGGATACTGGCCTACGCCAGTATGACGAAACCACACCAACCCTCCAAATAAACATACTCGATCTATGTCACCCCGAGCGCAGTCGAGGGGCTTTCATTATGACGGCGCAATGAGCGCAACGACCCTCCAAACAAACATACCAGTTGACACCGATCCCTCCGCACGTATCTTCCGAGTCATTATGAAACTGGAAACACTTGTTGTCGGTCCCTACGAGGTAAACTGCTTCCTCTACTACGATGAGCAGAACGGTGACGGTGTCATTATCGACCCCGGCGCCGATGACGAACGTATAGCTCAGGCAGTCGCCAGAGCCGGCTTCAAACCGAAGGCGATTCTGCTGACACACGGGCACGGCGATCACATAGCCGCCGTTGAAGCCATCAAGAACCGATATGACCTGCCGCTGTACGTGGGAGCAGGTGAAGAAGAGCTACTGAGGAACCCGTCGGCCAACGTATCGGCCATGGTCGGCCACCCGATCGTCGCCCCGGATCCGGATGTTGTTCTCAATGATGAACAACTGATCACGATCGGTTCGATAACCCTCAAGGTGCTGGCTACACCGGGACACTCGCCGGGCGGTATCTGTTATCACGATGAACGGCACAACCGGCTCTTCTGTGGCGATACGCTGTT
>JAUXBJ010000402.1 GCA_030619425.1 bacterium | reverse complement strand
TGTTCGTGACTCAACGGTTGTTTTCCCCGCGCAAGACCGTGTTGAAAAAGCAGGTATCGTTCACATTTGATTGATGATGGTGCAGTCTTACTGAGTTCCGCAGGGTCCTTCCTGCCACAGGCGGGTGAGACCCTGCGGTTTGCGGCTATTCAGAAATGCCAATCAGTCCAAACGGGGACTGGCGTCCGGTTGTTCTTGGTGTATGCAGAAGCGCTCGACCACTTCCAACCGTCCAAACTCAGGACTAGGCCCGCTCTTTGCGGATTGCGGTGAATGTACTCTAATTTAGTGCGGAACACGTGTTCGGATACAACGGCCTGCCGATCGTACCCAGATATCCATACATGTGAATCCACAATCCCGCATCGCGGAAGAGACTGCTGGGCAAGGTACTTCTTGAAGTCTCTCATGAACGCAGCCAACCGAGTTCCATCGATCATAATCAGCAAGTGCAGATGGCTCGGCATGAAAACGTAGCCAGGCAGTAGGGCATCATATCTATCCAGATAGTGGATGAGGGAATCGGAAAGAGTTTCGTACACTCCAGTCATATCGCCATAACGTCGATGCTCATAGAAGGACGTGGTTACAAAGAAGCATGAACCGTAAATCTGTTCTTTGAATCGCAACCCCATGCCTAAATATGCTGTCGGGTCTCAATTTTGGCAAGCCAAAATCAGGACCCGACAGAACATTGTTGCCACCGATTCTCGATGTGGAAGGGATGGAGTCGGCACGTCGTTCCGCAGGGTCCTTCTCGCCGCAGGCGGGTGAGACCCGGCGCCTTGATAGCCCTAACGCAGCGGCGTGTGCTCCTGACTATAGTACTTATTAGTCATCTTAACCAGCACCCCCGAGAGTGCGATCAACGCTATCAGGTTCGGGATAGCCATTATGCCCAGGGCCAGGTCGCCAAACGTCCAGACCTCCTCAAGCTTCAGCACCGCCCCCACAAAGATCATGGTACAGAACAAGAGGCGGTAGGGCATTATTATCCAGTCGCCAAATAAGTACTGTATTGAGCGATCACCATAGTACGACCAACTGATCATTGTCGACGTAGCGAAAAGCAAGACCGCTGCGGTGACGATGTAGTTGCCGTAACCACCCAGAAAAGTCAAACCGTGCTGAAACGCGTAAGCGGTCATCGGCGAGCCGTTAAGCTGGGCGCCGTCGACTACCACGGTCCAGGCGCCGGTCACGATAATAGCTAATCCGGTGAGGGTGCAAATAGTGAGCGTGTCGATGTATGGTCCCATCATAGCGACCGTGCCCTCACGGACAGGTTCATCGGTTTTGGCGGCGGCATGGGCGATCGGAGCCGATCCCTGACCGGCCTCGTTGGAGAAGAGACCACGCTTGATGCCCCAGATCAGGGTATACATGAAAGTCGAACCGGCAAAACCGCCCACCGCGCCGGAGGGTGTGAAAGCCATCGAGAAGATGTCCGAGAAAGCCTGCGGGATGCGGTCCATGTTCAAAAGCAGAATGCTGACGGCTCCGCAAACATAAACAACGGTCATGAACGGAGTCAGAAAAGCGGTCACGCGACCGATTCGTTTCACGCCGCCGATTATCACCATTCCCACCACCGTCGCGACGACCAGACCGGTGATCCAGACCGGGACAGCAAAGTCGGAGTTGAGTTGATCGGCGACGGTGAACGCCTGTATCGCATTGCCGGTGGCCAGGGCGCACAGAGAAGCAGCGGAGGCGAAGACAATGCCCAGCCATTTCCAGCCCAGCGCTTTTTCCATGTAATACATAGGGCCGCCCGAGGCAGAACCATCAGGATTGATCTTGCGGTATTTCATGGACAGAGTGCACTCGGCGTACTTCAGCGAGGTCCCCAGAATGCCGGTCAGCCACATCCAGAAGAGCGCTCCCGGCCCGCCGTAGTGGATCGCCGTGGCCACACCGGCAATATTGCCGATACCGATCGTCGCCGACAATGCTGTCGACAGAGCCTGAAAGTGAGAAATGTCCCCTTCGTGCGAGGGGTCGTCGTACTTGCCGCGCGTAATGTCGATAGCATGTTTCAGACGGCGCAATTGTATCCAACCGAGCCGAAACGAGATGAACAGACCGGTACCCAGTAACAGAATGATCATAGCCGGGAAAATATCCGGCCAGCCCCAAACGTAACCTGTCGCTTCGTCGATGACAAAAACTATGAAATCTACCAAGGCTAAAAGGTAACTTGTCGCATCACTGATGATTTGATCTATGAAATCCACGTCGCCTCACTATGGTTGAACGGCAATATACCGATTGAAATCTTCTGCTTCTGCGAGTTGTCCGGTGATAGAACATCATCGCCAAACTAAAACAATCCGTATTTCGGGGCAAGTGTAAACAGGGAGTGCGTCCGGGCCGTGTCTTCTGCCCGCTGCCGATTTGACAAAAACCCCCGATCAAGTATATTGTCAGCGAAGAAAAAGATACACCCAGTAAGGAATTACTGCAATGATCAACGCGACCCATTCTATATCCTCTCAAGTCATAGCTGCCG
>JAUXBJ010000048.1 GCA_030619425.1 bacterium | reverse complement strand
CAAGCCGGTCTACCAAACCCTGCCGCAGCACGACAACACCAACGAGATAATCTTCAAGCTGCGCGAGGGCATGGGGCAGCCTGTATTCGACGGCGCGCGATTCCAGATGAGTTCAACAGAATGGGATCGACTCAACCAAACCATTCTCTCTCATGACAAGTCGACCACCTGTCAGCCTCACTTTTTGACTGACAAAGCCAGCCTTGATCAGATGCGTGAGGAAGGCTCCCGCGGGATCGGTCAGACACTGCCTGATCTCAGCCTCTACTACCGCTTGTCGGTGGCCGAGAAAGCTACTCCGGATGAGAAACTTGAATTAGTACGATCCCTGAACTCATTAGAGATTGTAGAAACGGCCTACTTTGCGCCCAAACCGGAGTTGGCTAACATCAAAACTGAAACGCGCCTCACTCCGGTCTGGGAGGTCTCGCAGTGGTACCTGCAGCCCGCCCCCACCGGAATCGATGCTTACTACGGCTGGAACTTCCCCGGCGGCAAGGGTGAAAACGTCAAGTTCGTCGACATCGAGGGCAACTGGGTCGAGTCGCACGAAGACCTCCACGGGGGAACCGATAGCTGGCACATCGCCGGCTCGAAAATACTCGATCCCGGCTGGTGGAACCACGGCACCGCCGTTCTGGGCGAGGTGGCGGCCGATTCCAACAGTTTCGGCATGACCGGCATCGCCTTCAACGTTGATCTCGGTACCGTGTCGATCGGCTCGATGTCCACAGCCGCCGCTATTATCACCGCCACCGCCAACACCGTAGCCGGCGATATCATTCTGATCGAACTACACGCCCCGGGTCCCAACGCCGGAGGTAGCGGCCAGCAAGGCTACGTCGCCATGGAGTACTGGCAGGACAATTTCGATGCCATCCTGACCGCCTCGGCCAACGGCCGTATCGTGGTTGAGGCGGCTGGTAACGGCGAGGAGAACTACGACGACACAACGATTTACCAGCATTTGTTCGACCCAGACTTTAGGTACTCCGGGGCCGTCATGGTTGGAGCGGGCGACTTAGATCATCTGCCTGAGTGGTTCACCAATTATGGTGAGCGGGTTGATGTCCACGGTTTCGGCTCGAACGTCTTCACGCTCGGTTACGGCGACCTCTACGGCAGCGACACCACCGATTACTACACGGCGCACTTCGGCGGGACATCAAGCGCGTCGCCGATAATCGTCGGCGCCTGCGCCGTGCTGCAGGGTATTCACCTGGAGGTTCATGGACGACCGCTCGATTATGTCGAGATGCACGATCTGCTGATGGACTACTCTACCCCCCAGGCGCCATACTACAAGGAGATCGGACCGATGCCGAACTTGATGGGTTCGTGCGATCAGATTGTCGGCGTGTCCTTCACAGCCGACACGACCATCGGTTGGGCGCCGCTGGCGGTCAACTTTTCTGCTTCATCCGGTCTGGCAGTTGACACCTGGACATGGGATTTCGGTGACGGCGGTACCGACTCCGTTCAGTCTCCTGCCTACGCCTACAATCAGCCGGGCATGTTCGATGTCAGCCTGCAGGTGCAGGCGGGCGAGGATACTCGGACCTCCGTCAAGACCAGCTACATTAAGGTCCTGGCTGATTCGATGATTGCCGATACCGGCGCAGCCTTTCCGGGTGAGTTGATCGAATTGGTGATCTACGGCCGCAATAGCATTCCTATCAACGAAATCACTATTCCGGTGGAATACAGTGGCGACCTGGTGTTGACTTATGATCACTTCTCGACCGACAGTTGCCGCACAGATTACTTCGAGGAGCAGAGTCTGACTCACCTTAGTCCATCTACCAAGACAGCAACGATCAAGCTACAAGCGTCGTCGGTCGGCACTGCGCCTGATCTGGCGCCCGGCGCCGGGCCGATCCTCAGGCTATTCTTCCAGATTGACGCCTCGGCCCAATTCGGCCAGACCACGCCGATTCTGGTGGATGGTTACTCGACCCGCCTGCCTGAATTCAAAGGCAACATTCTGGACTACCAGCCACGAACAGTGGCCGGGCTTGCTCGGTTGTGTCTCCAGCGTGGAGACATGGACGGCATCGCAGGAATCACCATAGCCGACCTTGTCTTCTTGACCGACTACATGTTCTCAGAAGGCATACCGCCCTTCCCGCTCGAGACGGCCGACGTAGATTGCTCCGGTACCATTGATATCGCCGATCTGGTTTACCTCGTGGACTGGATGTTCAACGACGGTCCAGCACCGTGTGGCTGTTAGTCCAAACCTGCTTGCGGAACCTTCCAAAAACCCATGATATTGTGCGCGGCAGACCTCCCGGTCTGCCCGTTTGAAGGACGTATCCAAGGTAATCAAGGGGCAGACGAGGAGAGGCTGTCCCAAAAGTTCGTTTCGCAGGGTCCTGATCTCGACACAGTCGGGATTGTGACCCTGCGATCTTTTCTAAACGGTTGCGGAGAACGCACATAAGAAACCGGCGGTTCACACGCCATTCTTCGGAGGTCGCAGGAACCGCCGGAACAGTCACTTGCGAGACAGCCTCAGGACGTCTGCCTCCCACAGCAAAGGAATAACCACCACCCAATAATTCTTGGAAGATCCCTCTTGATCAAAACCAAATTCTGTCCTCCCGGCTGATCCGGGAGGACATTTATCTTGCCTGAGAATTCGAATGCCGGCTCAGTACCTGCGACCGGTCGCCGGAAATTGAAAACAAGGTCACGGTCGTGCTCAGTATCTTCACGCCCAGTATGTCACGCCGGAACCAGGACAACGCTGGACAGGTATGTACGAAGCCACGACCGGAGCCAATTCTTCACCGAAAGACCTTGCAAACAGGGCTGCTTTGACTTAGTATTATAGTTTGGCTAACCATTGGTTGGCTCTGAACAGATTGAGGATCTGGTACGTCAAAATGAAAGAATGCAAATATACTCATAAATGTTTGGTGATATGATAACAGGCAAGTTGAATTTCGTCCTTTGTCTGCTGGGAGCAGCACTCCTGGCCGGCAACGCGTGGTCGCGAATGGCCGCCGATGCCGATCAGAAAGAGTATGGCGGTGGCAAAGCAACCTTTGCGGTCGCGCACTGTATCGCTGGTCACCGTATCGGTACGTTGAATTTGGCGGTTAACAACAACGGTACTATCGGGACCGGCTTTAGGGTGGCATCGCCGTCGTCCGATTTCTTCACAGGTGGGAGCGTATCGTCATGCGAGTATCCTCGCGGTTCAAATGTCGAGTACCTCTTTGCCGGCGCTTTTTGGATCGGTGCTGTCGTGGGTAGGGACACACTGGTTTCGGTGGGCGCTGATGGTTGGTCGTCTACACGGGAAATGTATCCGGACGCTCCACCATTCGGAAATATGATAAAGCGGTCGATTACCAACCCCGAGTCGCCCCTGTACGATGGAGCAGTGTCGGAAGAGGACTACATCAGCGTCTATACAGATACCATTACTCAGGATATTCCCGCCGACTACTTTGGGCGACCTCATACGCCCCTGAATATCGAGATCACCGATGCCTCCTACGCCTGGTCGTATTCCTACGCCGAGGACTTAGTGCTCTTTGATTATCAGATCAGGAATATCGGCACGCGGGAGCTTACTGAGGTCTACATGGGCGTCTATGTCGACGCCGACGTCTGCTGGGATTGTGACGGAACACGGGGTTTTGCAGATGATCTATGCGGATTCCTTCACACCTATCCTACGGAGTTCGGTAGCTGTGTTTTCAACGATACCGTCAATATCGCCTGGATTGCCGACAACAATGGTGATTTCGACATCGAGAATCCGGCCAAACACGTGACAGCTACGCGTATCGTGCGGACACCCGCTGAAGAGATGGAGGTGTCATTCAACTGGTGGATCAGCAATGGGAACGCCTCTATGGATTTCGGACCTCGCCACAAAAACGTGGAGAATTTCCGGGATCTGGGTACAGGCGGAATCGGCACTCCGGAAGGTGACGTCAATAAGTACGATTTCATGGGTAACCGGGAATTCGACTACGACCAGGAGTTTGTCGCTGTCATTCAACCAACCGACACTCTTTGGATGTTTCCGGGGGGCGCGGCAGCCACATTCGCTACTGGATTTGACACTCGATATTTACTTTCATTCGGTCCCTTCACGATTCGGCCAGGTCAGACCTTACCGGTCTCGCTGGCCTACGTGGGCGGCATGGATCTTCACACCGATGCCGGTAATTTCGAAAACCTGCCCGACGAACCGCAGACCTACTGGGACAATCTCGATTTCAGCGATTTGGCCACCAACGCCACCTGGGCAGCCTGGATTTACGATAACCCCGGCGTTGACACCGACGACGACGGCTTTTGTGGACTCTACCATATCTGTTGCTCGGAGTCCTCGTTAGTTATGGATTTGGACACCTACTTCAACGAAGATTTAGAAATCGACAGTATTACACCAGGATGGTTGTGCACGGTAGCCGACACTTTTTTCTACCAGGGTGACGGTGTACCCGACTTCCGTGGCGCCGCCCCGCCGCCGGCGCCCTATTTCTGGGTTGAGCCGTCAGCCAACAAGCTGAGAATTCGGTTCAACGGCCTCAGATCGGAAACCACCAGGGATGTGTTTTCGCGCCTCGTGGATTTCGAGGGGTACCGCGTCTATGTCGGTCGCGATGACCGATCCACCAGCTTCGGAGTAGTGGCCTCGTATGACGTCGAGGACTACAACAAGCTCATCTACGACCCCACCTCGAACACGCCCGACGGCTGGGCTCTTCTTGATGTACCGTTCACAATTGAGTCCCTACGCTGTTTGTACGGCGATTCCTGCGAAGATATGGATTTCGATCCCCTGAGCTATACCCGCAGCAGTTATTATACCCATCCCGACTTCCCGGATTCACAGTTCATTTTCAAGGCCCAGGATTACAACGTCTCCGAACTGGGAGTGGACACGCCCATTCGCAAGATCTATCCTGAGCAGCCCTATCCCAGCAGCCTGATCCCTGACTCGGCGCAGCCGAATGAAGTGACCGACGATGGCTATCTCAAGTACTTCGAGTATGAAGTAGAGATTGACAACCTGCTGCCGACGGTCGCGTATTGGGTGAATGTCACTGCCTTCGATTACGGATCGCCTGAATCCGGTCTGTCTTCGTTAGAAACGTCGGTATCTATCGGCGCCCAGAGCGCTTATCCGCTGGCCGGCTGGGAAGAGGTCGAGACCAAAGGACTGAAAGCATACATCTACCCGAACCCCTACCGCATCGACGGGGACTATCGGGACCGTGGACTTGAGGGTCGCGTTGACAGCGACCGACCGATCGATCGAACACGCATACTGAACTTCGCCAACCTGCCGCCCAAGTGTACGATACGAATCTTCACGGTTGACGGAGATCTCGTGCGCGAGTTGATACATGATAAACCCCTTGACGATCCCAAGGCGTCGCACGAAGAGTGGAACTTGATCACCCGCAACACGCAGATGGTAGTCAGCGGCTTCTACTACTGGACGGTTGAGGACGAGAAGGGTGACGTCCAGATCGGCAAGCTGGCCATAATCATGTAAGCCAGAGTTAATGAGCGCAGATCACCCCGCCAAAGGCCGCTCCAGAACCGTTATCTGGTCGGCCTTTATCCTGTTAAGCCTGCTCGCCGGCGCTGACGCGCGAGAAATTAACCCCAAGACCGAGTGGCTTGAGCGATCAAACTCCGGGCCGAAGACCGCCGCCTCCGGGCCGGTGGTGGAGTATGCCGTCCACAAGCGAGGCAATATCCAATTAGCTGTCGCCAACAACGGCACTTTCGGTACATATGGACGTTCAATTCCTGACCCGCTCACCGGCGAAGGCATCCCGTCGTGCATTTTTCCTAAGAACTCCGACCTTGTTTACCTCTGGGTAGCCGCGATCTGGGCCGGCGCCATAAAAGGAAATGACACTCTGGTATCGGTAGGCGATGAGGACTTCTATGTCACCACCGAGTTCTGGCCGGACATCAAACCGTTTGGTGACTTCCGCTATGAATCCATCGATCCCAACAGTCGCTATTACACACCGGATGCTTTCTCGGAAGAGGA
Source organism: bacterium (assembly GCA_030619425.1). Lineage (GTDB taxonomy): Bacteria > Zixibacteria > MSB-5A5 > GN15 > FEB-12 > JAJRTA01. The sequence goes on along the minus strand of JAUXBJ010000048.1, from coordinate 2,097 downwards.
CATAATCTGTGAGTACACCGATACCCTCAATGAGGTTGCAGCCACCGGCGTTGATGCCACCGATGGCCGTCCCCATAAACCGCTGGGAATAAAGGTCACGCAGCGTTCTATGGCCTGGAGCTACTCGTACGCTCAGGACTTCATCCTGTTTGACTACCGCGTTAAGAATATCGATGTGAGAACGTTGAGCGAAGTGTATCTCGGTATATGGCTTGACGGTGATGTCTGGCACATCAGTAACCGGGACGGGGCGCACTGGAATGACGACATGGTGGGGTTCCTTCGCACTTACCCGGCGCCGGAAGGGCACGGTTATCTTGACACCATAAACGTCGCCTATCACACCGACAACGACGGTGACCCGGTCGATGGCACGTGGGACGAGAAGTCGGTACCTCATGCCGTGGGGGTTCGCGTTGTTCGCACACCGGCAGAGGAACCAAGTTACTCATTCAACTGGTGGATTATCGACTACTCTAATCCATCCAAAGACTTTGGCCCGCGCCGGCGCGGTACACCGGAGGATCCGTTCCGAAGTTTCGGCTCCCGGCTCGGCACACCCGAAGGGGACAAGAACAAGTACTATGTTCTTAGCCACCCGGAATTTGATTACGATCAGTATTATGTCGCCCAGAATCATATGCTCAAAGGCTGGCTGCCACCGCCGGAGAACGCCGGGGACATTGCCGACGGCTACGATTGCCGATATCTCTTGTCCTTCGGGCCGTTCGAGATCCACCCCGGCCAGGAACTGCCGATTTCCTTCGCCTGGCTGGGGGGCTCCTTTCTGCACTCCGACCCAGCCAATTTCGAGGCTCTTTACGACGAGCGCCGCCCCGACATCTTCTACAACTCGCTCGATTTCTCGGGGTTGGCCGCCAATTCCCGATGGGCATCGTGGGTCTACGATAATCCCGGCATCGACACCGACAAAGACGGCTACTTCGGAAAGTTCCGCGTCTACTGCACCGACTCGGTCGTGCAGGAAGTCGACACCATAATCAACGGCAATGATACGACGATCACGGTTATCGAGTACACCGACTGTGACACGCTTTTTCATGAGGGGGATGGCGTTCCGGATTTTCGAGGCGCCGGTCCCCCGCCCGCCCCCGAACTCCACATCATACCGGAGGTAGGACGCCTGACGATCCGGTTCAACGGTCTGCTTTCGGAAACGACCCGAGACATCTTCTCGCGTGTGGTTGACTTCGAAGGTTACCGCGTCTATTTCGCGCGTGACGACCGACCATCGAGTTTCTCCGTGGTAGCCTCGTATGACATTGAGGACTACAACAAGTACGTCTTCGTTGATGGTGAGTACCAACTCCTGGACATACCATTCACCATTGATTCTCTTCGTTGCCTCTACGGCGACTCCTGTAGCGATGTGAGTTTCCTTCCCCTGGCTTATTCGCGCAGCTTTCCATACCAGCTTCGGGGATTCCCGGAGTCGACCTTTATCTTCACGGCTCAGGATTACAACGTTTCCGAGTTGGGCGTGCAGACCGAAATCCACAAACGGTTTCCGAACCAGCCATACCCGAGCAGTCTGATCCCGGACTCGGCGCGACTTGACGAACTCACTGAACGCGGCCAATTCAAGTACTTCGAGTATGAAATGGTTCTCGAATCCCTGTTGCCTACCGTGCCGTACTTTATATCCGTCACCGCATTTGACTTCGGTTCCCCAAAAGCCGGATTGCCGGCCCTGGAGACGTCGGTAGTCAATAACGCTCAACTGGCCTACGCTTTGTCCTCGTCCGATCAGGTTGTTGCCGACCAACTGGAAGCATATGTATATCCAAACCCTTATCGCTCCGATGCCGGATATGTCAGCCGAGGTCTTGAGAGCCGCTTAGACCGTGAGGAAGCACCGGACCGTTCGCACCGAATACACTTCGCCAATCTGCCGGCCAGGTGCATCATCAAGATTTACTCCCTCGACGGCGATCTGGTACGGGAGTTGGTTCACGATATGGACCCGGACGACCCGACGTCATCCCATCACGAATGGAACCTGATCACGCGCAACACTCAGTTGGCCGTGACCGGGCTTTACTATTTCGTAGTCGAGTCGGCACAACGCACTCAGAT
>JAUXBJ010000186.1 GCA_030619425.1 bacterium | reverse complement strand
GGCCCCCCTCCCGTCACCCCGTCTTCTTCTGTCGCCCACTTGATTCGAGGTGCGACCGATCGCCACTCACGCCGTGAACCCAATCGTCCGGATACCGGTGGCTGCCTGCAATTGCGCAGCCTGGTCGCGGGTGCGTGTGAAACAGACAAGTCTGTCTTTAGGTATCGCAGAGAAGTCAAAGTCGCCTTTATACCGGTACTCCCGCTCCTGCCGCCAGTCGGACTTGACACCGGAGGACTGGGTCAGCCACACCGGGACATCGGAAGGGCGGTCACTATCGCGGTTATAATAGCGTACTGGCTGGATACCAAGCTTCGAGGCATATTCCCGTTCCAAACCGATACCGTACGGTTCGAACGACATCAGTCGCCGTCGCGCCCGCCAGGTGATAAGCGGAACCAGTTCCCGAGGCGGCAGACAGGAGAAGCTGACCGTTGGAGTATGCTCCGGCATGTTGCGAGACGACGCGACGATTTTCCGCTTTTCGACAATGCTGCACAAGGTGTCGAGCCCACTTCGGGGATAGCTCTTTGAGCGCACGATCGCCAGGTAGTAGTCGATAGCGTCTTCGGTCGGCCAGGGACCGTTACTGCCGCGTGTCCAGTGGACCAGATACTCATCGCCGCAGCTACGAATCTCGTCGGTCAGATGCTCATCCCTGATCGTGTAGCCCAGAGACTCCTCTCGGGCTTCGTATTCGACCTTCCAACTCCCGATGATCGGCTTGCCCTCGTCACGACCTTCGGCAAGGAGACGGCTCATCTGCCCGTCAGGCCGAATGGATAAGGGCAGCAACACGTCGGCGTTGCGGACGATGAGCCGGTCACGCTCCTGCATGAACTTGTGTTTGTCGTAAACTTCCCCCTTGTCCGGCAACAGGGCGCGAAAGGTGACGTTTTCTTTGTCGAGATGGAACTGCTCGAGAACAACTCGTCGCATCTCCCGGTACTCCTCCTCGGTCGGCGCCGGAATCAACAGCGTCAGGGGGATCCCTTCCGATGACGCCAGAGCGGTGATCAACTCCCAGGTCTGCATCCCGATCGAACTGTGCAGAACCAGCGAGTTGGCTTTTACCCACAAGATGGCGTTGCGGGTTTGCTTCACCCAGGCATCGGCGCCGGAGGGGCGAAGCGGTTGCCGTGATAGCAAGATGGCGGCGTTGCGTTGTATCTGCATTCCTGTTTGCTCCAGGTTGGTTTTGAAGTCTGAGTATAAAGCGTCTCGCGAGCTTCGGCAAGAAACTTTGTTTTTGCTTGTCATTCATAACCCAATGGCATTAATTGCCGCTGTTATGAAGCACCGGATACTCGGGGTAACAGCACTGCTCTTATGTTGCTACGGTTGGCTTTCGGCCGCAACCCTCACTATTGAGCGTGGTTCGGACTTGCAGTCGGTGATCGACTACGCAGCCGACGGCGACACGCTGCTTCTGAGCCCAAAGACGTTCGACGCCGTCCCTACCGAATTCGTCGACTCACTGTGCGGCAATTGCCTTGAGCAGCAGACTCTGGTAGCGGCCAGCTATGGGTTTATCATCAAAGGCAAGTCGCTGGTGATAATCGGTCAGGATCGCTACCGAACACGGTTGGTGACCAAGGCCGGTTACGGCGTTTACATTGAGGATTCGCCGCTGACCAAACTGATCAACCTGACCATCACCGGCGGGCGGCGCGACGCCGACGGCAACGCCACCGATGCTGCCGTGGTGGTGCGACGTTCGGAAGTGCATCTGGAGCATCTTGAAATCGTCGATAACGATCATCGCGACAGCACCGTCGTGGTCGGAATCGGCGGCGCTTTCGGTCGCGAAGGGGCTGTCATGGAGATCAGAGGCTGTCACATCGTCAACAACGGTTGGGACGGGGTGGCGCTGTATCGTGGTGCTTACGCCAGGATCACCGACTGCCTTATCAAGGGTGGGCGCGGCGCCGGTATCGGCGTGACCTGGGACGCTTCATGCGTGGCCTTTCGAAATGAAGTGACCGGGTATTGGAAAGGGATCGGCGCCTTCGGCACTTCCTGGGTGATTGCTCGTAACAACCTGGTGCACGAAAATCTGGGCTGGGGCATTATCGCCACCGGTCAGGCGTTTATGGATATCACCAACAACGTCGTGCATCACAACGGCAACTGCGGCGTGGCCCCCTGGTCGACGGAGAGCCGCGGCCGAATCGTCAACAACATCATTACCGAAAACGGCTGGCGGGATCATTGGGTTTGTCCCTGTGTCGGTGTCTGGAACTACGGCGACTGGGCCAAGTGGCGATTCACCAACAACATCGTTTATGCCAACGATTCCGGCGAGTACAGGGATATCTGGGACCAAACCGGTCTCAACGGTAATCTGAGCGTCGACCCAATGTTTGTCGGACCGGGCGATTTTCACCTTCAGGCGCATTCACCGGCCTTGCACGCCGGTGATACTACTATGTACAACACCGACGGCAGTTGCTCCCACATCGGTCTCTATGGTGGTCCTCAGGCCAAAGCCGATCGGCCCTAGGCGGTTCCTGACAGGTCGGAATAAACCTTAAGTTTGATCGGACCATTAACCGATCATATAAAGAAAACAGGCATACAAAACACTTATACGAGGTGATTCCATGAAACGCTTAATGCTGGTGCTGCTTTGCACCCTGCTCGGCTTGTCGGTGATCCTGATGTTGGGTTGCGACAAGGACGACGACGTCACAGGCAACGACAACACAACTCTGACCCCCGAGGATTCATCGATGATAGTAGATGTCCTCCAGAGCGATATGTTTGAAACGCCATTGAAGTCGCTGGAGGTATCATTGGTATTGCTCGACTACCTTCCAGAAGGGAAGATGCCGAAAATGTCGAACCCGGTGGCAGCGCTGGGTCAGGACGAGGAGATACCGGTCATCATCGAGGCCGAATATCAAGGGTATTTCAATGGCTGGCATGTTTTCAACTTTCATGCCAGGGTAACCGACCAGTCCACTTCGGACACTGTCAACATCGTAGGCACCGACTCCGTGCAGATTATCGAAGCCGGTGCCCCGGTCCAATACCCTGGCCCAGGTACGGTAATCGAGGGCTTAAAGGAGTGTGCCCACGCCGACTGGTGGTCTAACTATGATGACACCGGCGCAGTTCACCACCGGCTGGAGATTGATCTGGATACCTCCCTGACCGGCGACATTCTGGTAACGGTGAACGGGACGGTCGATGACTATCTCAATGTCCATGAAGAGGACGATGATTGGGTTTGCGATATAGAACTGGGTCTGGATCAGGTTATCACCGACATTGTGTTTAACGTCGACCAGGAATCCGATTGTCCGGAGTCCGGGCAAATCGTACAAATAGTCACGATTGACATTCATTGTGCCGGCGAGGGTCCAAACGCCGGGGACACAATGGATATCAACGGGGTCTGGACCGTTACGGCTATAGTCAATGAGGGCGAGGACACGGTGACCATCACCTTCTCGAACGGCATTGTTTCATGGACTGTGGTTGAGCCTTGCAACGGCGGCTCCGCCAAACGCGGTTGGATTGACTGAGCCGACTGCTGATAAGAAATAACAACAGCCTGCGACGGCTGGTGAGCAACATCGCACTCGAATAGCGCAACCCATGAGCCCGCACCTTTTCGGTGTGGGCTCTTTCTCACCAAGTAGTTCAGGCGGGATGTCCGACTCTCACGGCTCGGTAGACTGTCTCACCCGGCGCTGAAGCAGCCCCATGGTGCGCTTGACCATCCGCGCATGCGATTTGGACGCAATCAGACTCTCGGCCCGAGCCAGATACTCCACCGCCGACTCGATCCTTTTCAATTCTATGTAGGCCACGGCCAGATTGTGATTGGCCAGGAAACTTGACCGGTTCACCATAACAGCACGTTCAAGAAGCTGGACCGCGCGTTCGTAATCCTCCACTTGGTATTGATAAGCGGCAAAACCGATCAGGATGCTGACATCGCTACTATCGAGCCGATAGGCTCTTTGAAATGCTTCACCACACCGATCCACGCGGTTAAGTTTGAGATAGATCGTGGCCGCCTGCCGGAGCGCCTCTGGATGGTCGGGAAAAACCCGTTGCAGCCGATCGGCCAGCCAAGTTAGCTGACCGGCCTTTCCGAATCGCAGGAAGTACTCGGCCAGAAGCGACTGGCGACTGATATTGGTGCTGTCGGACGCCAGTATCTGCGGCAGATTGATCGGGACGTGACCATCCTGACTGCGATAGTGAGTCATCCAGTTCAAATAGTTCAACACATAGTTCGAGTCCGCCTGTTTGTACGGCGGTTGGTCCCAGGCCTTGAGGGCAAACTCCAGGCGACGGTGACTCAACCGGGGGAACTGCTTGGCGTGGTCCATAAGTGAAACATATTCATGAATCTGGTTCTTGAATCTGGAGGTCTCGATAATCTCCACGAAACGGTCGACCGCCCTGACCGGCGAGCTGTTGGTGACGGCAAAACTGAAGGTGGTGAAGGCTGCGACAACGATAACCGGCATGATATGAGACGGCAGGGAGCGATTGAACCGGGCGAAGTAAGCTATCAATGATGCCGGTATCAAGATGAAGGCCGGCAGCGAGAAAATATCCCAGTCGCGCGGGCCGCCCAACTGCGGTGTGAAAAAGAGAATAATCATCGCGGCTGGAACCATCAACCAGAACGCCAGCATAATTCGCCGACGGTCCCCGGACGAATCCGTCGCTGGTTTCATCACCAGAATAGGGAGCAACAGAACGAAGGGGAGGGCCGAGAGCAGCAGCCAGTTCAGAACATTGAAAGCGTGGAGAACTGTAAACAGTCCCAGACGATATCCCTCTTGTCCAAACGGTGACAGGATGAAACGTTCAAGACCAAACCACCCCGACCAGCTAAGAAGGCAGGCAATCATCAATAGTATCAGAAAGAACCCGATCAGCCCTCGATGCAATCGTTTCTCTGCCACTTCGTCCGGATCACGCGGCAAGTTCCAAATCAACAGCAACACGCCCAGAAAAAGAAACAGAGATGCCGAATGGATAAGTCCGGCCACAAGATACAGCCACACAAAAGAGATTCTCGATGAGCGTCCATCGACCACCTTCAGGGCGCTCAAAACCAGATACGGCAACATAGCGCCGAGTATCGAATAGCTCTCCATATAACCGAAAAAGAACGCCG
>JAUXBJ010000200.1 GCA_030619425.1 bacterium | reverse complement strand
GAATCCTTTGCTCCGACCGAAGACGAGGGTATCGCTACCATGACTGACTTCGGCGGCAGCGGCCGGAACGACGGCGCAGCCGAAATCTGGAACGGCTACTGGGAGTTGATCTGGGAATCCTGGGGCGGCGTCCCCAGTGACCTCGCCTTCGTTGCCTCATCCTATCATTGCTGCTGGCCGTATGACGAGCGGGATTGCAGTGAAAACGAAAAGGCCGGCGAAGACTGGTTTACACACCAGCACGATCAGGCGCGCACCGGCGCATCGTTCAATGGTTTTGGCGATGCCCAGTGTAACCTGACAGTGCAGTGGGCCTATGTGCACCCGACCAACTTGATCGAGTACACCGGCCCGGCTATTTCCGGCGACAAGATCGCTTGTGTCTGGCAAAACCAGGTGCAGGTGTTTGATCTGGCCACCGGTACTCCAGCGTACACCATCTCCGGTTTCCCGTTGGGGAACTACATTCGTTGTACTCCGCATATTCACAACGGTGTGATGTACATCAGTGGTGGTGACCAAAGCTCCATCAGCGCCTGGGATTTTGCCACCGGCGCATATATTTGGAGCCGCGACATCTCTACCGTCGGCCCTCTGGGTCTGTTCGGTAATACCCGTCACACTAACTTTATCATCCTGGATCAGGGTGGTACCGACATAGTGTACTGGGGTACCGATGACGGCTCGATCGTTGCTGCTAACGCGGCCACCGGTCAGCTATATGCCGGATGGGGCGATACCACCGTCGCGGGTAATAACCCGGTCGATCTCGCCACTGGTTCCGTTCGCCGGTCCGGCGCTACTGACGGCACCAACCTCTACTACTGCACCTTCCCGGGTGGCGTAGAGGGTGACGTCTATAAGATCAATGCCGCTGTCGGCGGCCCCCCCACTTCGTTCAGCGACCTCCAGGCTAACATTGTCTTCCCGGAAGGCCCGCAGCTTGCTGAAGGCTTCCCGGGTGGCTGCTCGTACGAGAATGGCGTGCTGTACGTCAACTCGGACATTGCACAAGCCTACCATCCCGGCGACGGTGTCTTCTATGCCATCAACACGGTTGATATGTCATTGAAGTACGCGGTCGGCTCGATGGGTGGACGCGGCGCAACGGGCGCTCCGACCCCGGTAATCGACATGGCCATGGTTTATTGCCTTGGTGAGTCGGGCTGGGTGAACACGGTCCATGGTGGCCGCGTGGTTGCTTTCCAGAAGAGCAACGGCAACTTCCTCTGGGCCTACGACAGCCCGGAGTACAACAACTACTGGGGCGACGCGGCTCTTACTTGTGAGCCGGAAGGTGTCTCGGATAAGCTGTTTGTTGCCGGTCATCACGGCTTCATCAACTACCTTGACACTGATGTTGAGGCGATCGATCGCGAGATCTTCCGTCGTCGTGTGAGCTGGGGTGGTTACCCGAACTCCGTGGCGTTGAGTTTTGCCATCGCTCCCGGCTATGTAGCCATGAGCGACCACTATGGCGCTCTCTACGTCCTGGGCGATACTCCCAAGGGTGATCGACCACGTCTGGAAATTCAGTCGTACGCGCCGGCCATTTCGGTCGAGTTTGGTGCGGATCCTAACCTCGCGGTTGAGATTCCGGGCCTCTTGGCCAACACCGGTTGCGCCGACCTGACTTTCAACAGCTTTACCATCGACGAGAACCAGACTCATCCTTGGATTCCCGCGGACTTCGCGTCCAGAGCGGTGCGTCCGGGGGTTATGGATCGGGCTGCCAGCATCACCGACAAACTGACCGAGACCTTCTCGAGCAAGGCGTTGGTGAAGTCAATGGAACCGGATATCGACGAGTACTTTATTACTCGTGACCGTGGCGAGCAGATGATGAATCTGGGCGCCGCTGCGATTCCGGGCTTCATTCAGACCAACACCTACTCCGACGGCGTGATTTCGCCGGTCGACGGTGAGTTGTTGGCTGCCGGTGACACGGTTAGTGTTTGGATCGATGTTAATCAGGCGCTGATCCTGCGTGGTCCGCAGGACTTCTTTATGCTTATTGACACTGATGATCCGGACTTCTTCCTGCATCAGAGCATTTCCTCTGTCCCGCCTCCGGAAGTTCATGTGACCATCGTGGGTGGCTGTTTGGTCGACACTACCGATCTTAACTTCGGTATGGGTGCGGCTAACATCCACAGTGTAACCAACACTGGTCGTATCGCCACTGGTGACGACTGGCAGGTTCCGTGGGGCATGGACATCGACGGCGATGACGAATCCATCTTCCAGGGCGCCTTCATTTGGGCCAATGGCGTATATGAGCAGGCCATCAACACTCAAGCCTGGCATGGCGCGGGTGAAGAGTCCAGCTACTGGTCTCACCAGCCGGATCCGAACTGGTGTGATGGCGAGTGTAAGGCGTATCTCGACGAGGACGTGGAGCTGTATTGCTTCAACGGTTACTCCGATGACGGTTACACCTACACTCCGATCAATGGTAACCTGATCTGCAAGACCTACATCGACAGTATGCAGGACTTCAGCTGGGGTGGCATGTATGTTTGGGATTGGGAGAACTTTGGTGCTCCCTTTGATAACTCCCTGACAATGGGTCTCTGGTGTGAATCCCGCACAGTCGGCGCAGTCGACTTTGCGCCGTTCAAGGATCTGACAATCGAGATCATGGAAATCACCGAACGTAATGGTGATTCCGTGCTTGGTTGGAAGATGGGTGCTGTCATGGACTACGACGTTGGTGACGACGAAACCTCCATCGACCGCGATGGTTCGGCTGCCTGGGTTACCGAATCCGGTGTCGGCGACGTGGCCTGGGGAATGATGAAGTTCCCGTTTGGTTGCGCCAGCACCGAACCGATCGGTGGCAACAACACCAATGTGGACTTTGAGCCTATGATCAACGCTGTGCAGTTGTGTGGTTACAACGCATGGTGGGGTGATATCTACCTCGGCGACTCCGCATGGCATTGGCTGAATTTGCCTCCTGGTGAGTATGCATCTACTGAAGATGGCAGTGACCGGGAAGCTCACTTTACCATTGCCTCGCACGATTGGTTCGGCGGCGACACGTATGAACTCGCCGTGGCTCAGTTTGGCATGCACGGTATCACGGGTGGATCCTCCGCTGAGATCGTAGCTCTTGGTAAACTGGCTAACAAGTGGGTTGGCGCTGGTCGTGGCGACGTCAATAATGACGGTTTGATCGACCTGGCCGACGTTATGTACCTGGTCTGCTATGTGAACCTTGAGGGCCCCGGCCCGATTCCGTTCATGCATTTGGGCGATGTTAACTGCGACGGCGTAGTTGATATGGACGACGTCTTGTACTTGATTGATTATCTGTACGCCGACGGTCCTTGCCCGTGCTTTGACTGGTGCTTCTAAGCCAGAAGTCAGTTTTCTGACTATACAAGAAGCGAGGAGTTTTCTCCTCGCTTCTTTTTGTCATAAATGACCTTTTGGCGCTACGCGCCGTAATCCGATCATCTTTCGTGCTTCGCGCAGTGGCGTGTCACCTGGTGGCTCTGCGCGCACCTGCCGTCACCAGAAGTCAGCCCTCATTAATACCCGGCCTCACCAATGTCATTCCCGCGCAGACGGGAATCCATCCGTGTTTCCCTGTCCAGCAGACGTATTCTGTGGTGTCGGGCGTCTCTGCCCGACACAGGCAAGCCTGCTCTTCGCGCTTCGCGCGTGCCAAGCCTCATCCAGAGCGAACTCGAAGGGTGAGACGCCTGACGGCACATGTATCCCTTGAAACATGAGCGGACCACAGTTATCTTGACCCAAAGGACTACTTTGGTACCGAGAAGCGCATGACCGACTGGATGGACAACCATGAATGTATGAGCCCCTGCATACTCTGCCCGCGTGGTTGCGGCGCCAACCGCGTTGACGGCGAGTTGGGCTATTGTGAGGTAGGCACGGAACTGCCGATATCCTCTATCTGCTGTCACATGGGCGAGGAACCGGTGTTGTCAGGCAAGCACGGGATATGCAATATCTTCTTCGCGCACTGCAATCTTCAGTGCATCTACTGTCAAAACCACCAGATCTCCTCGAATCGCCGGAGCACGTCATCCGTCACCATGTCGCTGGAGGAAGCTGTCCGTCAGATCGAGGAGATACTGGACAACGGGGCCAGAGGGGTGGGGTTTGTATCTCCATCTCACTGCCTGGCCCAAATGAGGATGATCATGCAGGCGCTGTCGGAGCGAGGACGACACCCTACTTACGTTTACAACACGAACAGTTATGACCTCGCCGAGACGATCAGTTCGTTGGAGGCTGACATCGACGTGTACCTGCCGGACATGAAGTATATGGACAACAATCTGGCGCACGAATACTCCGACGTAACGGATTATGTCGAGGTGGCCGGCGCTGCTGTCCGGGAGATGTATCGACAGAGAGGAGCCGAGATCGAGTTGGACAACGAGGGACACATAACCAGAGGCTTGATCATCCGTCATCTGGTGCTGCCGGGACACGTCGAGAACAGCGTGGCGGTACTGAAATTCATCGCCGACGAACTCTCACCGGATGTTCACATCTCGCTCATGTCGCAATACCACCCCACCCCGGCGGTGCAAAAACATCCCATATTGAACCGCCGCCTGCATCCGGGGGAATACGAACAAGTACTCGACGAATTCGAACGTTTGGGTTTCCATCGCGGCTGGGTGCAGGATATTTCCAGCCCGTCGCACTATCTCCCGGACTTCGACAAACAACATCCCTTTGAAGAGTGAGGGCTGGTGTTTCAGGTGGTGGTTATCGTGCGTGGTGTACGTCCTCGTGCGCCACGTGGATGTCATGCTGAGCGGAGTCAAAGCACAGGGGCAGACGAGGGCGTCTGCCGCCCACAGAGTTATGCGGGGCGATCTGAAGATCACCCCACCACAATTTGGGCACATGATTATGCAGGCTACGAAAGGGACAGAACCCTAGCGAATGCGTCCCAGGTTGAAGCGCGCTTTCTCCGACTTTCGCCCCCGGTCGTCGATATAGTCCAATCGGAAATCGAGGCTGTCCCGGGATACTAACGTCGCTGTAATGCTGT
>JAUXBJ010000405.1 GCA_030619425.1 bacterium | reverse complement strand
TTGTACTTCTTGAGACGTCCGAGGTAGAGTATTGTGGGTCGATCATACTTGGCAACCCCGGGAGCGACTTTGTAGGTGTCACGGTCGATACCGCAGTGAATGACGGAGATGTTGTTTCTGGGCACTCCGCGCTGAGCGATATCATCGGCCGTCGATTGTGAAATCACGTTAAACGGCAAGCCTCGATAAACTGTGACCATTGGTCTTTCGGCCAGGAAGATGTATGACCCCAGTACGAAATTGATTTCCTGGAACACGGTGGTGGCAAAAAGATGCGGCACCACCACGAGTGTTTTGAGGTCCAGATACAGGGGCGTATAGAACGGAATCTTGTTGATATCTTCAACGAGCAGGTCGAACCGGTTTTCTTTGGCCAGCCGCCTCAGGTAGAACGGCGCGATCAGGTTGAAGTTAAACCGATTACCGCGTCGGATGATGTGGATACCTTTGATGGTTTCCTCTGGTCGGCAGTCCTTGTAGCCGGAGCAAAACAGCGTGACATCATGACCGCGGCGGACCAGTCGCCTGAGAAGTTCTTCGAGATGCACTTCGGCGCCACCCGCGTAAGGATTCTTCAGGTCGTTCCAGTTTAGTGCAAGAATCTTCATTGGCTGTCTCGCAGATCAGGGCTCGGTCGATCCAATCCCCTCTGAAGTTCGGCCAGCATGGCGCGAACCCGTTGATCGTTTGGATTGTTCTGGAGCCATCGCTGTAACAGCGTCTTCATGTCCGACACACGATTGGTCTCAAAGTAGAACCGCATCAACTCCTCAAAGGCCGGTCGGTAATCCGGATTGGCCGCAAGTACCGCTGATAGAATGTCCTCGGCCTCCGCATCGAGATTGAGTGAGCGTTGGGCGCGTGCCAACAGCGTCTGCAACCATCGTTTGTCGCCGGCCTGCGCGTCGGCGACCAAAGCACTCAGCGGTGCTATCATTCCCCTTTCCGCATAGACCGCGGCCAGGAACTCGACGGCATCGGTCGAGTGAGGGATCAACTCCACTGCCCTCGCCATCAGGTGCTGGGCCTGCTCCAGATCGCCTTGCGCCCGCAAGGCATCGGCGACCATAAGAAAACCGTTGGCATAATTCTTCGTGAGCCGACGAGTAGCTTCGTTCTTGGAAACCGTCGGATCACTCACGCCACGCGCCCGAAAGCCGTTATCGCCGGTGAAGAACTCAATCGAACTCTCAATATCAGTGCGCTGACCACCACCCACCTGCTCAAGTCGCCACATCATACCGCTTAGCGACAGCATGGTGTCAACGGAACGACCGAGGTACCGGCGCGGACCTCCGCCCACCGACACGGCGTAGTTAATCGGTCTCTTGCCCAGATAGGAATAAATGATCTTGTCCATCACTTGACCGTTCAAGCGAAAGGTTGCGTTGTACGGCACCCCAAGACGGTAGAGACTATCCATCTCGCGATCAGACACACCAAGATACGCATAGACCGCCTTATCCACGTACTGCTGTCGCTGATTCAGAGTTGCGCTGTCCGGCACGTGGAAAGGGCGAAGCCCGTCGATATGGCTCTCGCTCCAGCCGAGGTCGACACCCAAACTGCTCTGCACCTGCTTGATGTACCATTTGGTGTTAGCCAGCGCCAGGTTGACAATGGTTACGTCGGTACGGACACCATAGACACCCTGAAGACACCAGAGTGGAAAGGTGTCGTTATCGCCGTTAGTGAACAGGATGGCGTTCTCATCGGCGCATGACAATAAGTTCCAGGCGTAGTCATAGGGCATGTAGTTGCGCGAACGATCGCACTGATAGTAGTTCTGAGCCAGCGCAAATGAGGGCAGCAGCAGCAACACGAGACTCGAAGCCATGACGATCTTTCGCGGTATCAGTGAAAACCTGGCCACCGCCTCGCGCAAGTATTGCAGGGTAATCGCGCTGCCCAGACCCAGAGACATGCCGAAAACAATGAATCCGGGCGTGAAGAAATAGTCGCGATCACGCACCTCGATGTAGTCCGATCCATTAGGCAACTGACGTGTACCGTCGGCGAAATTCATATACAGCACCAGCCCCGCTGTACTTATCAGGAGCAGCACCACAAACGGCAATCCGACCCTCGGACGGCGACGTATGATCTCCCACAAACCGAACAGACCCAGCAGGAACAAGAACACAAACTTCGGTCCCACCATACCATACTGTTGATGGAAAAAGTTCCAAAAGCCCATCCGCCGATACACGCCAAACTGATGCTTCCACTCTCCGCGGCGACCAAACATTCGTTCGATCATCCCCATCGACCCATACTGTTTACGTTCGAGAAAGTTGATGGTGGCCGTGTAGCTGTCCGATGGATTGTTTTCATTCAGGTATGGTTCCTGAGCCGAACGTATGGGCACGAACAAATTGACCGACATACCAAGCGCTGCCACCAGTATGACCATCAAGGCAGTCTTCCAACGGGGCAGCCCGA
>JAUXBJ010000206.1 GCA_030619425.1 bacterium | reverse complement strand
GTCTGGATGGGCCAGATCCTCGGGACCGGAGACCCAGGCACCGGAGGCGCCGGAGTGCGAACCGATGAAGTACGGCTCGCAGGCAGCGATCTCCGATGGCTTCTCTTCCGGAGCGGTGTTGGTGGCCGCCCAAAGAATAGCCTGCGAGATGGTCATATCCAGGAAGTCTTCCCAGGCTTCACTCTCGAGCTCTTTGAGCTTTTTCTTGCGCTCTTTCTCATCCGTGACTTGCTCGGACAGTTTGGCAATAGCCTCTTCGGTCCGCATGAAGATCGGGCCTTTGCCGTCCATCACGTCGAGCATCATCAGCCAGTTACGCAGGTTGGCCGGAACCGGCTTGACCAGGCCGTACGGTTTCCAGTTCTGAAGCTCGTCACGACGAGTCTCCATGTAGTTCTCACCCAGACCATTGGTGGCGCGGGACTTGAACAACAGGAACCAGGCGCCGACCGGACCGTAGGCGTCCTTGAAGCGCACCGGGATAAAACGAACTTCCTGGCAGGTCATCTCAGCGCCCGCCTTGAGGGTGAAATACGCGCTGGCGCCGGAGTTAAACGGAGGATACCAGGAACGACCCAGACCCTCACCGGAACTCCGCGGCTTAAAGACGTGCACAGCGCCACCCATGGCGACGATCACAGCTTTGGCCTTGAAGACATAGAACTTGTCATCGCGGACTGAGAAACCCACCGCGCCGACGCATTTGCCGTTGGCGTCCATCAGCGGCTCAGTTATGAAGACACGCTCATAGATGTTGTCCATACCAAGGGCGTTCTTGGCCGCTTCGGCCACGATCACCTTGTAGGACTCACCGTTGATCATAAGCTGCCAGCGTCCCTCGTGGACATAACCGCCATCGGCATCTTTCCAAATCGGGAGACCCCACTTTTCAAACAGATGAACGGTGGAATCGACGTGGCGGGCGATATTCGCTACCAAATCCTCACGGGTGATGCCCATAAGGTCGTTGCGAACGTAGTCAACATAGTCGTGGATGCTGTTCTGGCCGTCCTTGACGCCAACGTACTGGTTGATGGCCGAAAGACCCATGGCCACCGCGCCGGAACGATCCATCGCAGCTTTGTCGACCAGGGTAACCTTGAGGCCGTTTTTCTTCGCCCAGTAAGACGCCTCAACGGCTGCTCCACAGGCCGCCATGCCACCACCGCAAATCAGAATATCAGTGGTGACTTCTACAGTTTCAAAATTCGGCATGTTTGAACCGTTCCTTTCTTACTTGACTGGCACCGTGTCGGATTTACATCCATGCTGCTCGGGCTCGCCCATGAGCAACTGGTCACCCAGGTCATCGGGCATGGTGGAATATCCACCATCGGGAACCGCAGAGCCTTCAGCCGTGGTCCGGATCGGGAACTTGAACCGCTTCAAAGTACCGTTGCGGAACTTGACGGTCCACATAATGGCGTCGGTGCTCCGCATCGGAGTTACCATAGCGCCCAGCGGTACGAAATCGGCGTAGCCGCGCACCTCAATCGCCTGCGGCTGGCACATCTTGACGCAACTGTAGCACTCCCAGCACATTTCTGGGGCCTGATTGTACGCCTTCATCAGGTCTTTGTTCAGAACCATCAAGTCGTTGGGGCAAATGTACTGGCATGCTGTCTTGTCCAGCGCCTTGCACCCGTCGCACTTCTCAACAATCACAAAACTCGGCATTAAATCCTCCTTAACGACTAATGCTTAGTAACGTGTATTCAATCTCGTTTTGTCTCTGTCTCTATCTCGTTACTTCTTTGCGTCACCAGTGGCGTGGCCGTGCATCTTGACCTCGACCTTGTCTTCTTCCTTGATGCTGGCATAGTACTCACGCAGAATGGCCAGCACTTCGGGACGGCTGAACTCGGCCGGTACGTCCCCACCTTCGGAGAGCGATTTGCGAAGGGCCGTGCCGCTGAGGAAAAGACGATCCTCTTTGGCGTGCGGGCAGGTCTTCATGGAGGCCATGCCGCCGCACTTGTAGCACCAGAATGTCCAGTCGATCGGCAGCATCTTGCACTGAAGCGCGCCCTCGGGAAGCTCAAAGAAAATATCCTGAGCGTCAAAGGGACCGTAGTAGTTGCCGACGCCGGCATGGTCGCGCCCGATGATCATGTGGGAGCAGCCGAAGTTCTGACGGAAAACGGCGTGCAGCAGACCTTCACGCGGTCCGGCGTAACGCATGTCGAGCGGGTAACCGCCGCAAACCACGCGGTTCTTGTCGAAATACAACTCGACGAGGGTGTCGATGCACTTCACGCGCACCTCGGCCGGGATATCGCCAGGTTTGAGTTTTCCGACCAACTGATGAATATACAAGCCATCGCTCACCTCAGTGGCGATCTTGGCCAGGTACTCATGTGAACGATGCATCGGGTTGCGAAGCTGTAGAGCGGCGATCGTCTTCCAGCCCTTCTCCTCGAAGATCTTGCGGCTTTCCGCCGGACGCTGGTAGACATCCTTGAACTCCTTGGGGAAGTAGCTCTCTGAAAGCACCTTCACCGGACCGGCGATATTCCATGCCTTCTGCTCCATCACCATCTTCACTCCGGGATGTTCCGGGTCGTTGGTGGTGTAGACATGCTTGCACTCGAATTCCTTGTCGATCTGGTAAGATTCGGTAACCTTCATCGTACCCATGATCTCACTGGTCTCGCCTGAAACCAGACAAATCTCGGTGCCCGCGTCCAGCTTCTTATCGTGCGACAACGTCACCGGAATCGGCCAGAAAGTACCGTTGGCAAGAGTCATCTTCTCGCAGACGCCTTTCCAATCGTCCTGACCCATAAAGCTGGTCAGGGGCGTGAAGCCGCCGATACCCATGAAAATCAGGTCACCGGTCTCGCGAGTGGTCATGACTACCTTGGGCAGTCCTTCGGCCTTTTTCAGTTCCGCTGTCCGCTCGGCGCCTTCCAAAAGGCAGATGGTCAGCGTGTCGCTACCATGCGGAGGAATCAGTTTTGATGCAGCCATAGTGCGTTTACCTGTCGTGTTACGAGTGATCTTCAGCCGATCCGTTGGGGGATGGGCATGTACTTTTTGACAATCTACTGGGTAAATCAGGAATTTCTATACTCGTTTTGTCCTCTATACGGTTAACTCATTCAGTTCGTATAGTACTTTTTTTCACAAGCGCTGTCAAGCGATAATTACAGATTTTGTGAATATTTTAACTTGCCGTTCGAACACTCGCGTCCCTAACGTCTTCTTTGACAAGCCGTTGCAAATTCCAGTAATTGCTATGTATATACTAACAATGAGTATGCGGAGATTTTGCATCGGAGGCATAATTGGTATCAAATAGGGTGTAATAGGTCGTGTTTCCCCCAATAATCGCAGTTCGACCGTCAGATTCTGCAATCAGCGATTTCAGGTTGTTTTCGGGGTATTGGCCGGGCCTGTGTATTGAGATTACGACCGTACCGGTTGAACACCGGGAGTTACCCGTATCTGCCAAAGGACAACCTCTGGATCCGGGTTGCTGTGATTGCAGAAGTTGTCTTACAAGTTCGTTTCGCCGGATCCTGATCTCGGCCACAGGTGGCTTTTATCCCGGGCTTGTGACCCGGCGATCTTCTTAAACCCGTTGGTCTACACGGCACCAGCAACCGGCGGTTCTCGCGCCCCCCTGCGGATGTCGAAAGAACTACCAGAACAACCGCTCTTGGGATCGTCTCTACAAATCTGTCTGGAAGCTTCGGCAGAGTTTGTGAAAAAAGTAACAAAAAGCTTGACAGTCGCGGCCTGCAGCACCAATTTCTGATTTGCAAAAGTATGCCTTCGAGGCAGCACGATACCCAACTGTGGAAAAGGAGCGTGTAAATGGCCAGCGTAGAGATGACCCCGCCCGACATAGAATTTATTAAGGAACTCAGATCCGCCAGCGGAGCCGAAGTCAATAAATGTTACCAATGTGCTACTTGCTGCACGGTCTGCAACCTGTCACCAGCTGATCGGCCGTTTCCTCGTAATGAGATGTTGATGGCCCAGTGGGGTCAGGCCGATCGCTTGATCAGTGACCCGGATATCTGGCTTTGTTACCAGTGTGGCGACTGCACCACCTATTGTCCCCGTGGAGCACGGCCGGGAGATGTCCTGGCGGCTGTGCGCTCGTCGATTTACAAACGCGCCTCTTTCCCCTCGTTCATGGGCAAGGCTCTGGCAAAACCGGCGGCTCTGCCGATCCTGTTTCTGGTTCCGGCGCTGATATTGATGGCCTGCATTCTCGCCTTTGCGCCGCAGACCAACGGATCGTACGATTTTCTAACCAGCAGTGTCATTGACTACAACATCTTCCTGCCTCACAGTTCTGTAGATGCGTTGTTTGTGTTCGGAAATATATTGATCTTCATATTCGCAGCGATAGGTTTCCTTCGCTTCTGGAAAGGGCTGCAAATCGATGGGCAACCCAGGAAACTGTCGTTCGTCTCAGCCCTGATGAAAACGGTGATTGAAATAATCTCCCATAGCCGCTTCAACAAGTGCGAAGCCAACAAGGCTCGGTATTTAGGCCACATGGTTCTGATGTTTGGCTTTGTCGGCGCCATGATTACGACCGGCTGCGTTTTCGTTTTCATTTTCATACCACATTACCTGCATCTGCTGGGTCTGGAGAACTGGCAACCGTTCTTCGAACTGCCGATTGATCTGCCTAACCCGGTCAAGATACTGGGAGCCGTCAGCGGTATAGCTCTGATGTTTGGTAGTATCTGGCTGATTGTCCGCCGCAAAGCCAATCGTGATAAGGTCGGCGCCAACGGATACAGCGACTATCTTTTCCTGTGGATCATGTTTCTGGTCGGCCTGACTGGAATGCTCTCATGGCTCACCCGACTGGTCGGTGTTCCGTTACTTGCTTATGCCAACTATTTTGCCCATATGCTGGTGGTGTTCTTCTTGCTGTGGTACATGCCGTACTCAAAGTTCGCGCACATGTTCTACCGCACTATG
>JAUXBJ010000389.1 GCA_030619425.1 bacterium | reverse complement strand
GGGAAAGATCGGCGGCTGAGTTTGCCCAACCGGTCTTACTGGACAGGACGAAAACACCTTATACATTAGGTAGAATAATGGATCTGCAGTGGCAGCACTTGCTGTCACCCCTGGTCGGCTTCGTAATAACCGTCTGGATTCTCAAGCGCTACGCCTGGGGGCCGTTGTTGGCCATCATGGAGGAACGTCGCAACAAGATCAAGCAGGAATTCGACAATATCGAAGTTGAAAAGACCATGGTGTCTGAGTTGACCGCCGAGTATGAGGCAAAGCTGAAGGATATCGATGCCGAACGCCGAGCCAAATTAGTCGAAGGGGTCAACGAGGGGAAGAAGATCGCTGAAAACATCAAGGCCGAGGCACGTGACGATGCCACCCAGATAAGCATCAAGGCCAAAGATGAACTTGAACGCGATGTCGCCAAGGCCAAAGTTCAGCTCAAGAACGACATGGTTACGATGACTATCACCGCGGCCGAGAAGATCATCAACGAGAAGCTTGATGATCCCAAGCATCGCGAGCTGATCGGCAATTTCATTGATAATGTGGAGAAGGCGTAAAGCGACGTGTTAGCCCAGGAAGTTGCCAAGAAATACGCCGGCGGTTTGTTCTTGTCGGTTAAGGAGCGCGGCCTGGTCGACCAGGCGCACGATCAACTTAAGGATCTCAAGGATTTCCTGACCGATGATCCGACCCTGCTCAATTTCCTGATGGCGCCGCACGTGCTTGACGGACACAAGCTGGACTTGGTGCGCGACGTTTTCACCGACCGAATAGATCGGCTCCTTGTAGAGTTCCTGATCGTGTTGGTCAATAAGCATCGCATCGGCTACCTGCATGAGGTCATCGGTGAGTTCATTCGCCTGGTTAAGGCCGAGCGCGGCATCGCGCTGGTCACGGTGTTGACAGCCGTGCCGCTGGCCGAAGGCGAGCGACAGAGGTTGATCGAGAAGCTCAAGGCGCGCACCGGCATGACAATTGAGTTGGAAGAGAAGACCGATCCGGACATTATAGCCGGTATGATTATCATCCTGCACAACGAGATCATCGATGGCTCCGTCAGACGCGGACTGGATGTTCTCGAAGGGCGGCTTGCCAAAGTGCGCGTACATTGAACCCGGTAAGGGTTTGTTCGGTAATTGTGAAGAATATAGCTGTGTAACGATAGGAGTTCGATGATGGGTCTCAACCCGGAAGAAGTATCATCGGTTATCAAGAAAGAGCTGGAGAAGTACGAAACCAAGCTCGAAATGGAGTCGGTCGGCACCGTACTCCAGGTGGGTGATGGTATCGCGCGAATCTGGGGTCTTGAGGACGTCCAGATGTCCGAGCTGATTCAGTTCCCCGGCGACGTTATTGGTTTGGTGTTGAACCTCGAAGCCGACAACGTTGGCGCCGCCATTTTCGGGAGCGATACCCACATTCACGAGGGTGACACCGTAAGGCGCACCGGCAAAGTGGCCAGTGTTCCCGTCGGTGAAGCGATGTTGGGACGTGTGGTCAATCCGTTGGGTGAACCGCTGGATGGCAAGGGACCGATCGTAACCGATAAGTTTCGCCCCATTGAAGGGCACGCCCCCGGCGTCATCGAACGCCAGCCGGTGAAAGAACCGCTACAGACGGGACTTAAGGCGATCGACTCGATGATACCGATTGGCCGCGGTCAGCGTGAGTTGATCATCGGTGACCGCCAGACCGGCAAGACGGCGCTGGCTATCGACACTATCATCAACCAAAAGAATTCCGGTGTGAAGTGCATCTACGTGGCCATCGGTCAGAAATCTTCGACGGTGGCGCAGGTGGTGCAGATTCTGGAGAAGTACGGCGCGATGGAGTACACAACGGTGGTTACGGCCAGCGCCACCGATCCGGCGCCGCTGCAGTACATCGCACCCTACGCCGGCTGCGCTATGGGTGAGGAGTTCCTGTACAACGGCCAACATGCCCTGTGTATCTACGACGACCTCTCCAAACAGGCCCAGGCGTATCGTCAGTTGTCGCTCTTGCTGCGTCGCCCGCCGGGACGTGAAGCCTATCCGGGCGACATCTTCTATTGCCACTCCCGTCTGCTGGAACGGGCGTCCAAACTCCATGACGATCTCGGCGGCGGTTCGCTGACGGCGTTGCCGATCATTGAGACTCAGGCCGGTGACGTTGCAGCCTACATTCCGACCAATGTGATTTCGATTACCGACGGTCAGATATTCCTTGTGGGAGAACTGTTCTTTAGTGGTATTCGCCCCGCCATCAACGTTGGTATCTCGGTGTCACGTGTCGGCGGTAATGCTCAGGTAAAGATGATGCGACAGGTGGCCGGTTCGCTGAAGCTCGACCTCGCTCAGTACCGTGAGTTGGCTGCCTTCACGCAGTTCGGCTCCGATCTCGACGAGGCCACCCTGAAGCAACTCAACCGCGGTGAAAAGATGGTGGAACTGCTCAAACAGGGCCAGTATGTCCCGGTGCCGGTAGCACGGCAGGTTATGGTTATCTGGGCCGGCACCAATGGCTACCTCGATGACATCCCGACCGAGGCGATTCTGCGCTTCTCCGATGAGTTCTTGGCCTTCTGCGAAAAGAAGTATCCCGATATCGAACACACGATGGACCAGGAGAAGAAAATCTCCGACGAACTGGACGCCAAGCTGAAGGCAGCCGTAGAGGAGTTCAAGACGCAGTTCAAGGCTTGAGGGTTGTGACCACCTGGTGAAATAAGGATTTTAGTAAGACGCACCTATGGCAACGCTTCGTGAAGTAAAAAAGAGAATCCGCACGGTAATCTCGACGCAACGGATTACCCGCGCGATGGAGATGGTGGCCGCGGCCAAACTGCGCCGCGCTCAGCAGCGTATTGAGCAGGCCCGTCCGTATGCTCAGAAGATGGACGAGATGCTCAGCCATCTGGCGGCC
>JAUXBJ010000126.1 GCA_030619425.1 bacterium | reverse complement strand
GGGGTTTTGACCCACGGTTACTTCCGATCCTCTCCCCCGTTTAGTCTAAAGCAAACGAAAACGCCCGCCGGTTTGAAACCGGCGGGCGTCTTGTTTTCGAATCAGGCGAACAATCGATCAGTCACAATGCGGGACGCCGAGGTCACCGTTATTGTAATCGTCGAAGATATCTTTCCAATCGAGGATCATGTCCATAGTGTCCTGATCATCAATGTCGTCCAGATAATCCCAGTACGTATGGTCATGCTCGGCCAGGAAAGCATCGGCCTCGGTTACCCAGGCACCGACAACGTTGGTGGCGCCACTGGCGAAGTTCAGTTTGGCTCCCAGGAGCTGAGCGTACAGCTTGGTGATTCCATTGTTGCTCTTGCCGTATGTCTTCATCTTGAGGACATCCACGGCCGTCTGGGCATCAGGCACCAGGAGGCTATGAGTGCCACCAGCATCGCCAAGCCAGATCGGCAACAGCGGTGTCACGGCATCGGCCTGCGGGCCAAAACCGGCATGAGTCTTCCAGAAACCGATCGTACTCACGCAACCACTCGGAGGCGGCGTTTCAGGCAACTCAAACCGAATCAGGGCCTGCTTTTCCCAGTCGGTCGCCAACTGCCAGCCGGTACGCAGGGTTTGACTGGCTCCGTAATTATGATCCGGAGCGCCTTCCCAAAACTCAGCGTCGGCGATGGGCGAAAGACTTTCGCAAACGACCTGGCCGCCGTCCGTATAGCAAACTTCGAGAACGGGATGCATGTTGACATCAGCGTGCTCACGACTGATGAATATGGAGCGTGGATAGGTCGTACCCTGCTCAAGCAGGAAACCGTAGTTTGTGTAAGTACCGTCCAGCCAGGCCTGGACCAGCGCGGTTACATCAAATGTCTTGTAACCGCCGGCGTCAACCAAAACGGAGGCTTCCACAGCGGCATCATAGGCGCCACCGAAGTTGTTCCAAGTGACGGTCATCTCATCCCAGTCAGCAGTGACCCGGTGAGCGTTGACGGTCTGGTCGGAGACCTGCCAGACATACAAATTCAAGCTGGCCGATACCAGAGTGGCGCCCGGCGGAATAGCCGAACTCAATTGAAAGGCTGAACCGTCAATCGGCGCTGTTGGGCCGGACTGGTTCGAGCAACCGGCGACGATCAATGCCAGAGTTGCGAGGGTGAGGATCAGAATGTGTCTTTTCGCCACTACAACCTCCTTGCGTGAGTGAGTAACATTTCGGTACTTCATGTCTTTGGGCGGGTGGCTGTCGATGTTCATACCTTACCGAAGGAGCAAAAAAGGTGTGAACAACAGGCAGGACCTTCCCCTACTTTCATTTCCGCTTATGACCGTCGCAAAAAGCGTGCGACGTTGACAGTTGTTCTAACCGAACACTGCCCGACCAACACAAAGACGACCATAATTGACCGAATATAGCGACTTTTCACCGAAAAGTCAAGTGCTCTTAGGACCAGTCAGAGGCAAAACGCGGGCTGACCGCGAGAACTACAGGAGTCCAGTATGCAACCAACTGCGGTTTATGGATATGTAATTGAACAATCTGCCAACTTCTCTTCAGATCGACATCCGGATCAGTGATCGTCTTTTGCAGAGCCTGTTGTTCGAATACATTCAAGCAGACTGGTGGAAAACTCGGAACAAGAGCCAGAAAAGCGGTTCCCCTGTGTTGCACTTCGTTTGTGAAGTTAGACCTTCCAAAAATTATCGGGGGGTGGTTATTCCTTTGCTGTGGGCGGCAGACGTCCTCGTCTGCCCCTTGACTACCTTGGATACGTCCTTCAAACGGGCAGACCGGGAGGTCTGCCGCGCACTATATCATGGGTTCTTGGAAAACCCGCACAGGCGGGAATCTATCTTAATCAACAAGTTACTGGATGCCCGCCTTCGCGGGCATGACAGATCCGGTAGATTCCAGACATGATGAAGCTCTTTCTCATCAACCCTCCACGGAGAAGGCCCGAATCGGAATGTCCGGTCAGAACCTCGGCACAACCTTTGCTGCTTTGAAGTCCAACAGATTTACTTGCCCGTGAACGAAAGTAAACGGGAGTGGTGTGCGCTGGGCAACCAGCCACCTGACGTTAGAGTCGGGCATCCCCCCTCCACCACTCCCGCTTTTTTTGTACCATCTTTGCACGATATCCCCCGTTCAAAACTCGACCCTACCTGCCGACAATTATGAGGATATAAGAATTTTATGTCGAGGATATCTTCGTGAGACTATGGCTTCTTCGTCAATTCCGTCCAGCGCTGCTTTCGCGGCTGGGTCACATCATCGTAGTCCAGGTAGTTTTCGTCTTTGCGGCTATTGCCTTGATAATCTTTTTCCCCAATCGTGATGCCCGACTCGACTTCGGGTCGACCAGCATGGAGCATCTTCGCCCAGTCGGGCAGGCCATCGAACAGATTTCAACAGAGGATAGCGGGTCGACAGTGCCGACCCTGGACAAAAAGTCTCACTTGGTTCTAAACTCGCTGTTCGCGTCCGATGAGAAGTATGACTATGCTGCGATTTACTTAACGGACGACCATGATGGTATTTCGAAGGCTTATACGTACGAGGGCGAGGAACAGGACTATAGGTCACTGATGGGGGAAGTAGATCTTTCGTGGTTGGTGGACTCTCCCGTTGGAGGGTCTTCTACACAGCATAATCTCGGTCAGTGGGTGCCGGTGAGTATGGGCGCCGGCCATTTCATTTATGGTTATCGCTTTGAGACGGCGTCGGGAACACCGGCTCTGCTGGTGATGGTTATGGATCAGGAGTTTCTAGTCTCAAACCGCAACACCCTGTTGTACGGATTACTGCTGCTGTTCCTGGGATCAATCCTGGTGTCGCTCTTGACCGTGCACTTAATCGCTCGCCGCTTCCAAAACCCTCTGAAAAGGCTGGAACAGGGTCTTGAAAAGACGGCGTCCGGAGAATTGTTTTACCTGCTCGAAGTTGACGGCGACGCCGAGTTTAATCGCCTCGTGGCATCCTTCAACCAGATGTCGAAAACACTTTGGAACAACCAGCAGACACACAAGAAGTACAACCAGCTTCTGAAAGACGCCTACCTTACTCAGGCTGAGTCACAGGTGTTTCTCGCCACCCTGATCGACTGCTCACCCTGCTCCATAGTAGCCGCATCTTCGGAGGGCGAAATCGTCATATTCAATCGCATGGCGGCCGAAGTCTTCGGTTATGAAAACGGCGAGGCGCTGGGTACTACCATAGACAAATTGTTCGCAGCTTCTCGTGACGTCGAGAGATCAGTTTCACCGACCCGGCAGAGTGAGAAGTCCGAAGAAGTCGTCTGTCGGCGCAAGGACGGCTCGATGTTCCCGGCCTTTCTGGTGGTATCGCAGCTATCCACCGATTCCGGCCATCCGCCGGTTCATCTGTTTATCTTCCTGGACATTTCCGAAAGCAGGAATTTCCAGGAGATGATGGTCAGCGTGGATCGTTATTATACGCGAGGCGAGATGGCGGGCGACATCGCCCACGAGATCAACAACTACCTGGCCGTTTTGAGCGGCAATATAGAATTGATGCCGTTGTTCCTGAAGAGGGGTGATCAGGAGAAAATAGACAAGAAGCTGGAACTCATGAAAACGACGGTCGACAGGATCGCCCGATTCGCCGACGGCCTCATGGACGTCAATCAGGGCGAAGCGAAATTCGTACCGGTCGACCTTAACCAGCTAATACAGAACATGCTGGCGTTCCTGGAACCGCAAAACCGGTTCGATGGAATCGAGTTTGTAACCGAATTATCAGCCGAGTTACCCCTGGTCGAACTCGACCAGAATCAGATCCAGCAAACACTCGTCAACCTGATCCAAAACGCTGCCGATGCTCTGGTCGACGGTCCCACCCCAAAAGAGATACGGGTCTGCACACAACGGCTGTCCCGAGGCAATCGCGTCCGAGTGGCCGTCATCGACAACGGCCCCGGGGTGAACGCTGCGTTCGAATCCTCGCTGTTCGAAAAGCGTTTTACCACCAAACGCAAAGGACACGGTTACGGCCTGGTGACCTGCCATCGCATCATCGACAAACATAGCGGACGCATCGGATACCTTCATGACACTGGCACCGAGTTCTTCTTCGAGATCCCAATCAATCATCAACAGGATTCGGAGTCACCGACAGAACCAACTGCCATTGACGCCTCGGCCAACGTTTAACTTTTAGTTGCCGCCAACAGCCGGCGCCCTTAGCTTGGCTCCCATGCCGGCTTCCCGCAAAACAAACTCCACCGGGATGGACCCGCGCTTTCTCGCCGCCTTGCTTCTGGCGCTGGCCGTTGTGATCGTCCTGATTACATGGCTGGGTATTCGTGAAAGCCGTCAGGACAGCCTGCGCCTGCTGAAGATGCAGGGAATCGCTTTTACCGAGGCGCTGGCCCAGGCGGCGGAGAATGCTATGGCCTCGGAGTCCTATTATGACTATCTGGCTCATCTACGCTATGGCGAGATAGTGCGTAGCGTCGTTCGCCATGATCTCTCTTCGATATCCGATCAGCAATTGACCCAGATAGCCATCGAGCACGATTTGTACGGTCTGTTTGTGCTCAACTCCGCAGCCATTCTCACGGCCGGCGGCGTGGCACGCGGTTCGGAAACAGGTCCACCGCCGTTTGTATTGGACGAAGCCACTCTGCTTCTCGGGCAGCCGGAGCACAAGTACGTCATGCTTCTGGATGAAGGCGAAGTGCCCGGAGAAACCGTCCACTACTATCTCGAGTTGACCAACGACTTGCAGTGGGTCGTGGTGCTGGTGGCCGACGCGGTGTCTTACGTTGAGGCTTTACGACAAACGCAAATCGGATACCTCGCGCAGAACATGGCGCGAGAGGAAGGCGTTGAGTACATCATCTACCAGTCGACCGAGGGTATTGTCTTCGCCTCGCGCAAGACCGGACGGCTTTTGGCCATCGAGAGCGACCCCTTCCTGACGGAGTCGTTGGACAGTGACAGTATCCACCACCGCACTCTCGACTTCCAGGGACGGCAGGTGCTGGAATTGGTGCGGCCGTTTTCGTCGGAGGAGTATCCGTTCGGTCTCTTGCGGGTGGGTCTGTCGCTGGAAGGATACTATGCCGTTTCAAGAGGGTTTGATCGCCTGATGCTTGGCCTGGCGGCGGTCATGTTTGGCCTGATCCTGGTGGGGCTGTTGTATCTGAGAAGCCGACGCCGACGCAAGGAACTGTCGCGGCGTTACAGCCATATCAAGACGGTTACCGACAGAATTTTCGACGAGATGCGCACCGGGGTGGCCGTCGTTGATCATCACGGAACGATCACGCTGGTAAATGACGCCTTCGAGAGAATCTTCGGACTGACCGGATCCATGGGTCAACCGTGGGAAGAGTTGATTGGAGAACCGCGACTGGCTCTCTCGACCCTCGGAGCCGGCGGCGGATCATCGACCGAAACAGAAATCACCATCGAGCGTGACGGCGACAAGCGCTACCTCCTGGTGGCATCTTCCAACCTGCAGCCGGATAATACGGAGCAGCCCGGAGTGGTCGTTGTCGTCTATGACGTCACCCGGCTGAAGCAATTCGAGCACGAGGCGGCGCGGCGGGAACGACTGTCGGAAATGGGTCATCTGGCCGCCGGCGTAGCGCATGAGATCCGCAACCCACTCAATACTATTTCGATTGCAGCCCAGCGCCTTGAATCAGAATTCACACCCACCGATGACAGGCACGAATATATCTCTATCACTTCTCAGATACGGACCGAGACAACCCGTCTGAACGAGATCATCACGCGGTTCCTTGCCCTGGCTCGCGATGAAAAGAGACGGTCGCAGATCGTACGGCTGGACAGCCTTATCACCGAACTCGTGCAATTCCTGGGACCCGAAGCTGACGCTCTTGGAATCCAGTTATCGACAGAGCTTGAGTCCAACCTTGAGATCAAGACTGATCCTGACGCTCTCAAACAGATCTTCACCAACCTGTTTAGCAATGCCAGGGAAGCGCTGGCCGGGCGACCGGGTCGCATTCTGATCACAGTTCAACGTGCCGATCAACTGGTGCGAATTGGATTCAACGACAGCGGTCCGGGGATCCCTGCCGAATTACGAGAACGCATTTTCACACCGTACTTCACCACCAAGGACGCCGGCACCGGGTTGGGCTTGCCGACCGTGTACAAGATTGTCACCGAGATGGACGGCGAGATATCTGTTCGCGACAGCGACCTCGGCGGCGCCGAGTTTGTAATCACACTGCCGACACAATCCTCTTCGTAGGGCAG
>JAUXBJ010000270.1 GCA_030619425.1 bacterium | reverse complement strand
CTCTGGATGTAAATGAGATTGTCGACATGGCGGCGATAGCGGTGGTGGACTCGCACAACGGGGCCAAGTAGATCACGGCGGGACCAGATAGTGCAGTAGGGCGGGTCCGTCTTCGCCGAAGGTCCGCCGTAGGAGGGAATCCGCCTTCGCCGACCCTTCGGGCCAGGGGGTTCGACCTGCTTCTGTCACGGCGCACGAGGACGTACGCCGCGCACGTTCTGACCCTTCGACTCCGCTCAGGGTGACGGGTGCGGTGCTCAGGGTGACGGGTGCGGTGCTCAGGGTGACGGGTGCGGTGCTCAGGGTGAGATAGGCAAGCCTGTTCTTCGCGCTGCGCGCACAGTACAGTATTCATGCTCATGGTCCCCTCTGGAGAGGGGATTCAGGGGTGTGTTCCTTCCTGTGCTCGGCAGACGTCCACATCTGCCGAGTCTGTGGATTTGCGAAGACCGCAGCTTTTTTTGTTTGACCCGTCGCATTTAGTACGTAAACTAATCCTCTAATTGATTCGATAAGTACATTATCGGCGCTCGGCATCAACCGACGGCGAATTGTGAGCAGAAAAAGAACGCAACCACTGACGGCAAAAGGCATGTAACTTGGGTCTCTTCGACGTACTCTCCAACGATATCGGTATCGATCTCGGCACTGCGAACACTTTAGTCTATGTTCGCAATCAGGGAATCGTGCTCAATGAACCGTCGGTAGTGGCGATCGAAAAGTCAACGGGCAAGGTGCTGGCCATCGGCTCGGCGGCCAAGGAGATGATGGGCCGCACACCCAGCGGAATCGCCGCCATCCGGCCGCTCAAGGACGGTGTCATCGCTGACTTCGAAATATCGGAGAAACTGATCGCCGACTTCATCCGTCGCGTGGTCAAGCATCGCTACCTGATGAAACCACGGGTCGTGATCTCAGTGCCCTCCGGCATCACTGAGGTGGAGAAACGCGCCGTTCGTGACAGCGCCGAAAACGCCGGCGCCCGCGAGGTGTTTCTGCTGGCAGAACCGATGGCGGCCGCTATCGGTGTCGGCCTGCCGGTCGAACAGCCCTCGGGCTCCATGGTAATCGACATCGGCGGTGGAACCTCTGAGATCGCGGTGATCGCTCTCAACGGCATTGTTCACGACATTTCTATCCGGGTTGCCGGTGATGAACTCAACGAAGCAATCATCATGTACCTCAAAAAGAACTACAATCTCCTTATCGGCGAACTCACGGCTGAGGAGGTCAAGATCAATATCGGCTCAGCCCACGGCCTCGACAAAGAGCTGTCCATGGACATCAGGGGCCGCGACCTGGTAGCCGGAGTGCCGAAGACCCTGACCGTTTCGTCGGTGCAGGTGCGCGAAGCGCTCTCCGAGACTATCGATATCATAGTCGAAGCCGTGCGGCAGGCGCTGGAGCGGACGCCACCCGAACTGGCATCGGATATTCTTGAGCGAGGCATCATCCTGACCGGCGGCGGAGCCCTACTGCGTGGGCTGGACAAGAGACTTCGCCAGGAAACCAACCTTCCGGTCAACGTCGCTGATGACCCCCTTACCTGTGTCGTCCGCGGGACCGGCAAGGTGCTGGAAGACTTCACCGGGTTCTCCAAGGTGCTCGAAAAAAGCCGAAAACGCTGAGCTTGTCTACTCTCAGACCGGTTACCCGGTCTTTTTTTTGTTGCCTCCCAATGTTTTCATTAATCTTAGAGCAGTCTTATCGGTCAAAAATACAGACTTGGTAATGTATGGCGACGAAAGAGCATGAGGACATCGAAATACTCGCGCGGAAGGCCCGCCTTGGCGACCGGGAAGCC
Source organism: bacterium (assembly GCA_030619425.1). Taxonomy (GTDB): domain Bacteria; phylum Zixibacteria; class MSB-5A5; order GN15; family FEB-12; genus JAJRTA01. The sequence continues at coordinate 2,459 of JAUXBJ010000270.1, read as the reverse complement.
TTCTCGAAGATTGTGCGGCTAATGATGAGCAAGACAGTAGCATTGACATACAGAATGACCGGCGACTCCGATATCGCCATGGACCTGGCCCAGGATAGCTTCGTTGCCGCCTGGGAGAAACTGTCCGCTTTCAGAGGTGAGGCCAGGTTCACCAGTTGGTTCCACCAGATCGCCGTGAACAAGTGTCTGAACTATCTGAACCAAGCCTCCACCCGACTGAACCGATCATGGGACGAGTCCGGTTTTGAGAGTCATGAATCGGCGTCCCTCCCTTCCGATCCAGAACGTACTTTTCAGATCAAACTACTGAGAGAGGGTGTCCTGCGCTTCATGGGAACGCTGCCGGCGATGCAACGGGCGGTTTTTGAGTTGCGTTTCTACCAGGGGATGTCCTTCGGTGAAATCGCTCGTAAACTCAGCAAAGCCGAGGGGACGGTCAAAACCCACTACCGCCAGGCGGTGATAAAACTCCGCAGTTTCGCCGTGGAAAAAGGATGGGTCTCATGAACTGTGCTGATTGCCGTCAGGAACTGGAGCTTAGCTTCGGTCAGGCAGAATTCGATGCCACCGTGTCGGAACATCTGGCCCAGTGTGCAAACTGCCGAACCTACTGGGCGGAGCTTGCGGAACTGGCCGGCAGTCTGCCGGGCGACGATGCTTTCATGGTTGATGCCGCCACCGTCGAAATGCTGGCGCTCAAAGTCGACAAGACCATCGATGCTCAGGAGTCAAAGGGAAAAACAACCTCTGGTGAGTTAAGCAAACAACGGTCTCTGCTCACCTGGATGCGTCTGCTGCCGGCGGCTGCGGCCCTGCTGCTGGTCATTGGCATCGGTAGCGCCGGCTACCTGCTGGGCCGATTCGACAACCGGACCACCACCATAACCGGCAATGGCGCCGCGTTAGAGATCTCACAGGCGATGGATGATGATTACAGCGAACCCGATGACCCCACAGTGCGGTTGCTGTTGTACGACTTCGCCTCCGACCGACTCTATGACGCCAGCGAAACATTGCTGGATGATATAACCGAAGAAGAACTGCGACACCTTGAACAGAATTTCGAGGTGGGAGATTTGCTCTGATGCGTACACTAATGTCCATACTGATTGCGGTCGCCCTGGCCGGGAGTTCCGCCCTCGCCCAGCAGGGATGGACCGATGATCGTTCCAAAGAACAACCGCAGACACAGTTGACACCAGACCCACGATGCGTATTCGCACAGGCAGACGAAACGATAGGTCCGCCCGATCACCCGCGAGGACGACCGGGTGAACGCGGCCACATGATGCGACAGCGCAAATATGTCGAACAGTTCCGGATACTGAAAATGCTGGAACTGCTCGAGTTGGACGAGGATCAGGAGTTGTCTTTTCTGACTGCGTATAATTCGATGCGACGCGAGTTGCGTGGGATCGACGAAGAGAGAGTGCAACTGATCGAGGAATTGGCCGGAGGGTTACGTAGCGAAACAATCTCGGATTCCGCCATCGGCGACCTGACTGAAAGAATCTTCAAAGCCGATGAATTGAAACGACAGGTGCAATTGGATTTCATCAAGCAGGCATCGACAACTCTTGCACCACGGCAGTTCGGCCGGCTGGTGGTGTTCCACGAACGATTCGAACGGGAACTGCTCGACCGGGTCCGCGCTTTCCGCGAACACAAAGGAGGCAGATAACCCCACTATGACCGGCTAAATGACAAAAATGCAGATCAGAAACAATTGACCAAAACTAAACGAAAGGAAACGTTATGAAAAAACTAACCATCATCATGTTAATCGCCCTGATGATCCCGGCGACAACCGTGCTGGGTCAGATGAGGTGGCAGGATCAAGGCGGCGATCGGGATTTCATGTTCTTCCAAGGCAAGGGACCTGGCTTTGACGGCCCGCGCATGGGCCAGGGCATGAGAGGACACGGCCAGGGACCGCACGGTATCATGGGCATGGCCGATGAACTCGGCCTGACCGATGACCAGAAAGACCGTCTGCAAAAGATGGCTCTCGAAAACCAACTTGACATGGTCGACAAACGCGCCGCCGTCAAGAAAGCCCAGATCGGCCTGAAAGCGTTGATGCTCGACGATGCCGACGAAGGCAAAGTGTTCGCCGCCATCGACAAAGTCACCGGACTGAAGGCGGAGATACAAAAGGCGCGTTTTCGCCATCATCAGCAGATGAAGGCGCTCTTAACCGACGAGCAGGTGAAGAAGCTCAAGGAATGCCGGTTCGATTCCAGGGAGTTCCATTTCATGGGCAAGCCGGGCCGACGCGGCGGGATGCAACGCCGGGTCATCGAGATCGAGGTGGACGACGACTGAGTCTGCACAACGTCGGAACCTACTATTTACGAAGAAAAGCCCGCCACCAGGCGGGCTTTTCCTGTGATGGTGTCGAGCAATGAAAAAAAGGGCGGTCGAAACCGCCCTTGCACAATGCTGCCATATCGGTGGTG
>JAUXBJ010000109.1 GCA_030619425.1 bacterium | reverse complement strand
CTTCCGCCGTAGGAGGGGTTTCGACACCGCCGCTGGCGGTTCTTCGGTTTTGTTTTGTCGGACTAAGATGTCGAAACCCGCCCTGCGACTGCGCTCAGGGCGGTCCTACGGACCAGGGGTTTCGACCTACGAGATAAGAACTCTCCGTCCCAAACAGGTTTGAAACGGCCACCCGACACAGTGGCAAGCCACCTTTTCGCGCTTCGCGCGCCATGCCACTCATGGCACACCAGACCGAAGAAGAAACGGGTCCGCCAAAACGACGAACCCGATATTCACACATCGCAAGAAAGCGTGCTGTCTACCGTTTGAATCGTTTCGGGCTGCGGGCTTCCCACTCGACCACGATTGGGCTGGCCACAAACACGGAACTGTAGGTACCGACGAGCACACCGAGGATCATCGCCAGTGCAAAGGTGCGCAACACTTCGCCACCCAGGAAGAACAGCGTTCCCACCACCAACAGCGTGGTCAACGAAGTATTCACCGTGCGCGAAAGTACTTCGTTGATCGATGCATTCACGGAGGCAGCGAACTCACCTTTGCTGCGGAACTTCTTCAGGTTCTCGCGAATACGATCAAACACCACCACCGTGTCGGTCAGTGAATAGCCGCCCAGGGTTAACAATGCGGTGATCAGCAGCAGATCAAACTCCAGACCGATCAGGTAGGTAATACCTAACACCGCCAGGACGTCGTGGAAGGTTGCAATCGTAGCCGCGATGCCGCTGCGGAAATCGAATCGAATCCAGATGTAAATAACAATGCAACACAGCGACAGCATCACCGCCTTCTGGGCGTCTTTACTAAGACTCTTCCCCACCGCCGGACCGATAACATGTTCCGATTCAACAGTGAACCGATTCCCCTCGAAAGCCGCAACGATGACCTCTTTCAACCGCTCGGAACGCTCCCTGCCCTCCGCTTCCGACTCGGGACGTTTCACTTTGACAATAAAAGCGTTCGGTTTGTCAAAATCGGATAGCTCGGTAATCGTGGCATCCGGAAAGTCAGTCGAGATAGCCGTGCGCAGATCATCGATAGCAACCTCGTTTTCAAAGGTGCCGTAAATCATGGTGCCGCCGGCGAAATCGATGCCGAGGTTGGCCCTGCCCGTGACCACCATGAACAGCGCAAACAGACCCAGCGCTATCAAAGCTGCGGACAGGACAAAGGAGAATTTGCGGGCGCCGATGAAATCTAGATTGGTCTCGCCAATTATTCTAAACATTTGCTTCATTCCTCTCCGTTAGATACTCAGGGTGCGATAACGTTTGCGGACATCGAACACCTGCTTGGTAATCACAAATGCGGTATACAGTGAAATCACGATACCCCAAAACAGCGTCACGGCGAATCCCTTAATAGGTCCACTGCCCAAAAGGAACAGGGCGCCGGCGGTGATCAGAGTCGTAACGTGAGAGTCGAAGATGGCCACAAAGGCGCGTTCATATCCGGCGTCGATTGATGCGCGAACGGTCTTGCCGGTGCGCAACTCCTCTCGTATGCGCTCGAATATGAGAATATTCGAGTCGACCGACATACCGATGGTCAGAATAATCCCGGCGATACCTGGCATGGTCAGAGTTGCGCTCAGGGCCGACATCACCGCCAACAGGAAGAAGATATTGAAAACCAGACCAATGTCCGCAATGATCCCGGAAAACCGGTAGTAAACGGCGATGAAGATCAGTACGAGAGACAATCCCATCAGCGCAGCCCTGAACCCTTTGCGGATCGAGTCGGCGCCCAAAGAAGCTCCCACCACGTTCTTCTCGATGATTTCCACCGGGGCCGGCAGGGCGCCCGCCTTGAGTACGATTTCCATGTTGCGGGCGTCTTGAATCGCGGCCGTGGAACCCAGGGTGATTTGACCACTCCGCCGGATCTTGGAATTTATGAACGGCGCCGACTCGACCTTGTCGTCAAGTACGATGGCCAGGGGCTTGTCGATGTTGGCGCCGGTCAACTGAGCAAAGCGGGCAGCACCGTCACCGGTAAGGCTGAAATTAACCACGAAGCCACCCATCTGGTCACGGCTAAGAGCGATGTTCTCAAGGAACTTGCCCAGAAATTGTACCTTCCGCTTTATCAGATAGAGAAAATACACATCACGGTTGTTGCGTATTTCCGAGCGCGTCGACCAGGACCATTGAACATCGATAGGCATTAACTGAGCCACGCGCGGCAGATTTAGCCAGCGATCCACTTTCTCGCGATCGCGTTTATTCACGGCAAACTTCGGCCACGATGCTCCGGTGTTACTGTTATAATGGGCCACCTCAAGGCGGGACGTGAGCGGGTAATCGCCCTCATCAAGTTCACCGGTCTCGTCGAAAGCAAAGAGGTCGGTGGTGTCCGCCGTTGTCGAGTCCTCTCCCAGCAAATCGGTAATGACATCCTCGCCACCCGTTTCAGTCGCAGTGTCGGACGACGCCATTTCGGGTGATTCATCTGTTGGACTGTCGGTTTCGGCGGTCTCATCGGATTCGGCTTCGTCGCGCTTGCTTCTCTCATGCTTAGCAATTACTGAATCCATCCGGGTGAGAAGGAGGTTTGCGTTTTCAGCCGTTTCCATCAGTTTGAACTGCAATAACGCCGTCTGGCCGATTAGCTCTTCCGCTCGCTCGGCGTCGGTGTAACCGGGAAGGTCGACGATAATGCGATCATTACCCTGCTTGACGATAGTCGGTTCGGCTACGCCCAGACCATCAACACGGTTACGGATAATCTGCATGGCGCGGTCGACAGCATCCCCTCGGGAGCCCTGGTCAATCTCCTCCAGTTTGACGCGAAGTACCACATGGATGCCACCCTGAAGGTCAAGACCCAGATGAATGGCATCCTGCTGTATCTTCAGTAGCTCGCCGGGATCGTTTTCCTGCATTTGGGCCTGAGCTTCGTCGCTCAAAGTCCACAGCTTGACAGTGTCCCAGAAGGCTATACAAGCCAGGATGACCATTAGTATGGTGACGCCGATGCGCCAGTTCTGTTTTGACATACACAGTCCTTTCGAAGCTATCAATTACTCTATTTGTTGTCGGGAATAAGCGGATCGTCCGACGCCGGACTCTCGGCGGGACGCAAGCGGAGCTAACTGGTGCCTGATGGTCGGGCGCCGACCAAAGTGAACTGCCGTCCCAGATCGGAATCGATCGAAGAGATCGTCGCACACAAAAAACCCGTGGTGCTCTGATGCGAGGAAGAAACCCACGAGCCGGTCCGACCAGCGACATAATGCCTGGAGCGCCCATTGCCATTGTCACTCTTAAGACCAACCGGAACTTGCAGGCAGACGGTTGATTCGTCAATCGGCTTTCCACTGCCGGCCATGTTTTCAGGCAGAACATCAGATCTGGGCGGATCGACGGCCGTAAGTTCAAGGCTGGATTCAGTCGGTACCATTCCCAGCGGACCATATGCGACCGCCATACGATCAGCGCCGGCCGCCAGGGCGAGCACGAAGAACAGGGCCAGGAGCGTCTTGCAGCGGCAAGCCCGAGCTATATGTTTGGTCAGTTCATTCATACTAAAGTCGAGCGAATATAACATTTTTCACAATTATGTCAACGCTATTTTCCACAGGGGGTTGACTTGCCCCGTCAGCGTCAATAATATTGCCTCTTATCGTAAGAAAGGACAATGGACTTGACCTCAAACCAGTTAATTCCCAGGAGACAGCCATGAGACAAAACAGAACGAATCTGTTATCAAAAGCGGCACTGAGCTTCATCATTTCGACAACAATATTGGCCGGCACCATTTGGGGGGCCGGGACCACCTATCAATTGGACAACGGGATGGAGGTAATTCTCAAGGAAACTCATGCTTCCCCCATGGTGGCCGGGATGGTTTTTGTCAAATCAGGGAGTAAATATGAATCCCGCTTTGAAAACGGAATCACTCATTTCCTGGAGCACCTGCTGTTTAACGGCACGGTCAATCGGAGTCGCGAGGAAATCGACGGCTCGATACGCGATCTCGGCGGTTACCTCAACGCTTTTACGCGCAAGGATCTGACCTCCTATTTCGTTCTCATGCCGAAACAGCACATCGACTACGGTCTGGTCACGATGGCCGACATGCTGTTCAATTCCACTATACCTGAAAACGAGTTGCTCAAGGAACGTCAGGTGGTCATCGAGGAGATCAAGCGTTCCGCCGACTCGCCCGGCTGGGCCGCCGAGAAGTTCTTCACAGAGAAAGCCTTCGCCGGCACCAACTACGACCGGCCGGTGCTGGGCTACCAGTCGTTCGTCGAGAACATCCCGCGCGCAGCCATCATCGACTACTGGAAAAGATACTATCGACCGGATAATATGATGCTGCTTATCATAGGCGATTTCGAGACAGCCACGATGAAGAAGACGATCGCCACGATCTACGGAAGCATCCAGCCGGGCGACCCCAAGCCCGCTCCAACCACCAACGACATCCGGGCGAACATTGAGGGGCAACAGGTTTTCGACACCGTGGCCGATGTCAGTTCGACCTACATCAATTTCTCTTTCGCCGCACCACACTTCAATGATAGTTCCTATCTGCCGTTCGACTTGTTGGTTCAATATTACGGCATGGAAGGAGCCTCGCCATTGTTGCAGGAACTGACCGAGGGGGCCGCACCACTGGCCACCGAGACCGGTATCTATCTCAATACAAAAGGTGAGTTTTCCCGCCTGGAGTTGTCTATTATCACCGAGAAGCCTGAGAATGTCGATACTATCCTGGCTGTCGTGCCGCGATTGTTGAGACAAGCAAGCGGCCACGAGGCCGAAGATGAGACTATCGCAGGCATAATCACCAGCGTGAAATGCCATGAGATATACAACTCCGAAAAACTCCACTACCTCGGCTTCATGATTGCCCCCATGCTGATGACAGCCGGATGGGACTTCGTTGAGAATTACGGCACCCTGCTTTCGCAGGTCAGTTGGGACCAGGCTCGGCAGGCGGCGGCCGAGTGGCTGGATGACCCGAATTACATCGCGACCGTCGTGCGGCCGCGCACCGATTCGACGCAGACGCCCTTTGTACCGGAAGGTCTGACCTCGGAGGAAGTGATAGCGCATTTTGATCAGGCAACAATCCCCGAGCATGACGTCACAACCGGGCAGCCCTTGGTGTACCCCGAACCGGATTCGGTCAAATTGGAACTTTCCGACCCGGCCGAGTATCACCGCGTAGTGCTGCCAAATGGACTAACCGTTATCATCAAGAGCAGCCCGGACAGTCGAGTGTTCGGAGTCAGTCTGCTGGGCAAGAACCGCAACGGCAACGAACCTGTGGGCAAGGCCGGAATTACTGATTTTGTCAATCACTGTCTCGAAAAAGGGACCATCAATCGTGACGCCTCGGAGTTGTCGCGCGACCTGGCCGAAATCGGAGCCAATCTAACGCTCTACGATAATCCCTGGATACCTTACGACGATCACTATACGACACGCCGCTTTGCTTTTGCAAAGTTCGAGACGATAGACGAATACGCGCGGGAGGGTTTCGAACTGTTCAGCGAACTGGTCCTGCAACCGGCCTTCGATTCGCTGGAGATGGAAAACGTTCGGGCATCGCTCATGGGCTCACTCGGTCGCAGTGGCGCATCGGCCCGCAAAGTAGCGCGTAACCTGTTTTATGCAACGCTACTCGGAGAAGAACCGTATGGTCAGCCGGTCATGGGAACGGCGCGGTCGATTGGCTCTATCACGCGTGATGATCTGGTAGCTCACCATGCCCGATTCTATTCGCCTGAAAACATGATTCTGTCAATCGGCGCCAACCTGCCGATTGATACCATATTAAGCTGGGTCCAGAGTCGGTTTGGGCAGATCCCTGCCGCCGAAGTGGTTTCTGCATTTAGAGCGCAACCCCCTGTCTTCACTGAAATCCGCGAAGATCATTCTGAGATGGAGGCCAAGCAGATCAGTATGTATTTGGGCAGTCTTCTCCCGGCAGCTACGAGTGACGAAGTTCCGGCCTTGTCAATCGCCACCTCGATTCTCAACCGACGCCTTTATCTAAACCTCCGCGAGAAGCAGGGGCTGGCGTACTCGGTTGGCGCCGGCTCAACCTACGATCGAGATTTCGGCTGGATGTATTGCGTCATGGGAACCTCGCACGAGAACTACCAGAAGGCGTTGGACGGAATTATTCTGGAGATCGATAAACTGAAACTCGATGGTCCGACCCACGAGGAGATCAATACCGCCCGCAATCAAATCTGGGGAAGTCTGGGCCGTGCCCGGCTGTCGCGGGTGAACCAGGCGTACTGGCTGGCGGTGAATGAATACCTCCGGCGGCAGATCGGCCACGACCAGATGTATCTCAAAGCACTCGGCGACGTTACTCCGGACGCGGTACGCCGGGTAACGGCGCGCTATTTCAACACCGATGCTTTTGTGCTGGCCAGCGCTGGGAAAAAGGAGTAAACGTTGATACTTGTGGTGGCCGAGTCTTCAGACTCGGCCACGATCCCGCAGAGTCTGAAGACTCTGCGGACACAAACTATAAAAGGGGCAGACTGGGAGAGGCTCTCCCAAAAGTTCGTTTCGCAGGGTCCTGATCTCGACGCAGTCGGGATTGTGACCCTGCGATCTTTTCTAAACGGTTGCGGAGAACGCGCATAAGAAACCGGCGGTTCACACGCCCTCCTTCG
>JAUXBJ010000151.1 GCA_030619425.1 bacterium | reverse complement strand
TGAAATTGTGATTGATCCAACTTCCGGCAAAGAGTGAAGGCAACGACTGCGACTTCAAGCTCTGCGCGGCCTCAGTCAACGTTACTGTCTGGATCAGAGGATCATCATTCAGACGGCGATACAACTCGCTTAGGAAATCACGACCGTCGTTGGGGAAGTACTCCCAGGCGTTCTCTCCATCCAAAATCACAGGCACCACAACCTGGTCAAGACGATCAGCCAGTAACTGACGCAACCTTCTCAGATGACCGATAAAGTCCTCAGCCGCTTTGTCGGCGTCCCAACCGGAATAGACGAAACCGATTCGGTCGGACAGAGCGTGGTCTCTGAAAAAGAGCTTCAGCCCCGAGCCGTATTCGTAGACGGCGTGGATTGGGTGGGCTCGCGGGTCCATCTTGGACTTCTTGAGGGAACCGTACAGGATTTCTTCATCAGTGGCAACCCACTTCACGCCCAGACGGATCAACATTTCGGCGACCTCCTCAGACACCGAACCCTCCGAAGGCCACATACCTGCCATCGGGGCATCAAACCATTCCTCGAACTTCTCCATCGATCGACGAATTTGCCACTCGGCATCCTCCGGATGACAGAAGCGTTTGTCGGGCAACGTCAACCTGGGAGTAGCTTCCAGAGCGACGTTGCTATCGCACAGGAGTGGGAGGATCGGATGGTAGTACGGCGTGAACGAGATGTCTACCTTTTGCCGTTTGAAGTAATCACGGTAGGCCGGCCCTATCTTCCCAATCAGATCTATCTGCCAGTCAAGAAGCGCTTGCTTTTGCTCCTCGCTGAAGTTGCGCCCCTGGGCCAGCAACTCCTTGAGAGGTGATTCGACATGGAACATCGGATCGGCCCATACCAGATTGGACCAGACTTGCAGGTCCCTGATTTCCTGCGACGAAAACAGTGAAGGCAGCACCTCCCCGCCCGCACCGTTTTTGGCCTTTCGGAACAGTTCATGATAGCGTCGGTGCGGTTCGATCATGTGAGAAAGATTAGCCGCGAAGAAACTCTCCAGGATTTCGGCTTTCTGACTCGGAGTCATATCCTCGGCTCGCAGGCGGGAAAGATCCAGATGCGGATCAGAGCCGCCGTCCACGTACATCTGAAGCTGGTCCAACAGAGATGGTACCAGGTTGAACGTCACGCGAACATTCTCGTACTCACCGACAGTGAGCAGCATATCGAGATAGTCTTTAGTGGCGTGCAGACGGACCCACGGCAGCACCATCCGATTGGAGCCGGGCTCCTGGTAATTCGGTTGATGCATATGCCATAGGATTGCAAGCTTCAACGGAGTAGTATTAGTCATGTCGCCTCCCCAACCCTCGGCCATCGATGCTATCAGCCGGGATTCTTCTCAACGAATCTCCGGACAGCACGCTTGACCAACTCAGACCCTTCGAAACGCGCTTTGATGCTATCAAGGTCCGCCCTGGCTTTCTCCACCTCGCCGATCTCGAGGTAGTTTCGCATGGCGGAATTGAGATAGTCACCACCCAGCGGCCCATCTGGAAACTCGTTAAACGCTTGTTGAAACTTCTCGGCTGCTTCGACGAAGTTACCCTGGTCCTCATAGCATGAGGCGATGCCGGCCAAGGCAGCGGCTCTGGTGAGGGCGTTGTCGCGATATTTGTTCAGGTACATCTCGAAGTGCCGGATACCTTCATCATAATTGCGGATGCGGTAGTTGAGCTTGCCGAGTAGAAACGTGGCCTGTTCGGCCGTCTGATCCCCGGAATAGTCCTCGACAATCTGCGCAAAACCCATAATCGCCACCTGGTTGTTTTGGTTGCGATAATCCTGAAGAGCCTGCGCGTACTTCGTTGCGGCCTCGCCCGCGCGAGTTGCACGAGACTGAGAATAGTACACGGTCGCCACCATTATAAGGGCCGCCGCCGCCACTCCGATCACTAACAACTGCCAGTTCTTAAGAAACCAGCTTCGTGACTTGAGCATAAAAGTGGTGAACTTGTCTTCCTTGATCTGTCTCTTGGTCAGTCTAACCTTCTGGTCCATCAAAGACTCCTCACACGCGTTTTTCTTTCATATCGTTTATCGGCATTGCACCCTTAAGGGTTAAGTCGATATGGCACTAGTGATCATCCGGATCCGACACCGGCCGGCATAAGCGACCACATGACCGTTTCACTTCAATAGACCGATGATACTCGCCGACTAAACTGCCGGCTTAGAACACCCCCGTGAATGTAAAACCAAAGTGATGGTCTCTCAGCTTCGCCTCGATAACAGTCTCACCCCAGTTCCGATCCACCGTGCTGTAGGTATAGGCCCAGTCGAGTTTGATTTGACTCCAGTGGATGCCGCTGCCGAGGGAATAGGTGGACCGGATCGGCGTGTCATCCTTGTTGAGAGCCTTTACAAACGGCATAAAAATAAGGTGCGGAAAATTGAAATTTCCATGAGGTGATTTCGACTCCGAGCGGTTCGGCCACGGGATCGCTACCATCCCCATACCAGCCCGTAGCGGAATCATGCCGATTGACGAATTGATCCGGTACTCACTACCGAACCGCATCGAGAAAATGTTGTTCCACTCCGGATCGATATCCGTGAAATACTCCTCGTTGTTGCCGGCCGGATCGATCCGCAGAGAATCACGCCGCTTGAATTTGGTGCTGCCATAACCACGGTACTCAGCGTCGGCGGTGATCACAGCATCGTCGCTGACATGCAAAGCCAGGCCGGCGCCGATAGTCAGCGGCAACGTATACTTGGTGAGCTGATCGTCTATGAACGTCGTGTCAGTGTCATCCTCCTGTGGCAAGCCGTTAAACGACTTCACCTGATAGATTGAACTCCCGGTCTTGAGGTTCAGACTGAAAGGTGTTCGTAATACCAGCCCGGCACTGAATCGTTCACCGGTTTTCTTTAGTCCCAATGTGAAGTTTACGCCGGAGAACTTCGTGGTGTCCACAATGTACACATCCACGACTTCGTCGACCTCTTGCGCTCCCGGTGTAATCGGCAGATCAGCCAGCAGTTGGGTATAGAACACTTCCTCTGTGTTTCTTCCCGTATAGATGTTGACGCCTATTCCGAGCGATGTATTCTCATACACGCGCGTTCCGAAGGAAAAAGCGACGGAGCTGACACCACCTTCATCAATCACACGCGTGCCGACATCAAGCAGGAAAGTATCCAACTCCCATATATTGCCGGTGCGGGGGACCCACCGGTGGTCCTCAATTTCATAGTTGTATCCCATGCCCATCAGGTCTTCGAAATTGCGAGTGAAATTGACCGACCCGACGAACGGATGTCCTTTGATTCGAAACGGCGCGATGAAGTTAAGACTCGAAACATTGCTCAGGGAGCCGGACTGATCATAGCGCCATAGTCTCGATTGAATACTGTAATCAGTGTAACCATGGGGCGCTGTCGAACCCAGGCTGAACCCGAGAGTTGGCCCTTCAAAACCGACCAAACCGGCCGGGTTCCAGGCGCCGGCCGTGATGTCATCAGCCAATCCCAGGTAGGCGTTACCCATAGCCTCAGCGCGAGCGCCACCCCAGGTGAAATCAAAACTTGAATGGGGCAAATATGTTTGACTCGCGGCGGTGGTGGCGAGAAAAGCGATTACAACGACAACTTTGAGTAAAGACTTGAACATACCCGAGACTCCTTTATCACGTAGCAAACCGTTTTGTCTTCTCCATAGACGCACCAGCGCGCCAAAATAATTAACGAATATATGACTTACATAGGCCAATGTCAAACTTTCTACGAGACAAAATATCGTCCCTAAGCGGGTATTTTGGGTGGGGGAACAGCGCGAGGGCACAAACCACCTTCTTGTTGATTCATACCCAATATAACCTGCTACCTATGTCTCCGGTTTAGTCTGTCACCTGGCTGCCCGGTTCATACCCCCCAAAGATCCCGCCCCAAGGGGCTTGTTGAAAAACCCCAAGCTGTGGGCCACCCGGCGGCGAGCACTGTCGGTCTGGTCAACCGTATCTCAGCTAACCGATCTCAGAAACCCCATTGGAATCACTCAACCATACCCGAACCGGGATAACCGAGCAGTTGCAGTATTTCCTTTGATATTTCCTCGATTGCTCGGTGCGTCACGTCGACCGTCTGCCAACCTTTCGTACGGTAGAGCTCACGGCAGAATCTGAACTCCTGTGTCACTTCGCCGATTTCGTGATAGCTTTGCAGTTCAGCCCGAGCTTTTGGGGCGACAGCAAAGTAACCGGAGCGTTCTTCTCTCATCCGGGCCAGCCGGTCCGGCTGAATCAGCAACCCGACAATCTTCTTCGCATCAACCGACTTGAGCCGCCGAAGCAGGTTTTCCGTGATGACGGCATCCCTCACCACCGGGATGTTGGCCACCTTAAGCCCATAATTACAGGCCAGGTACACACTAATCGGGGTTTTGCACGATCTCGACAGTCCCAGCAGGACGGCGTCAGCCTGTTCAATCAGCGAGCCGCAACCATCGTCATGCTCAACGGTGTACGCGATCGTGTTGACACTCCCGTAGTAACGGTCATCGACAATCCGAAAAATACCCGGTCGATAATCGGGATGGACCCCCAAAAACTTGGACACGATATTGAGTGTCGGCTGCAGAATGTTCAGATGCAGAATATTGCGATCTTCCAGACGCCGGCTGAAATAATCGTTTAGCTCTTTGGAGATTACAGAAAACATAACGAGGTCTTCGTCGTCGATCTCCTTGAGAATTCTACCGATCTCCCTGCGTGTACGTACTTGCTGATAGATATGTTCAAGGGAGTACTCTACATTCGCGTGGTCGTACTGCACCAGTACCGCGTCCATTAGCCGTTTGGCCGTGCCGCCGGTACCGTCAGATACAATCACGATCTTCTTAAGTTCACTCATTCGAATGCTCTTTCGAAACAATGACCGTCACAACGTTTATTCCCCACCATGTACAGAGAATACCAGTATTCACTGAGAAAAGCAATGGGTGGGATCATGCTGAATGTGATGTGAATAAATACCCCCGGCAGGAATCGAACCTGCGACCCTCGGTTTAGGAAACCGATGCTCTATCCAACTGAGCTACGGGGGCGTAGCAGACAGGCAGAGCCTGTCTTATGGGCCAGCCTGGATTTCTTTCTCCACAGGACAAATGTACGACAGTGCGCTCACTTACGCAAACAGTAACTACTCGGAATCGTACGACACCAGGCAGTTGACATCATAGTCAGCCAGCTTCTCCCGCCAGGGGAGAAACGACAAATCAATCACGGCTGAGATACCGACCACCTCAGCCGACAACTGCTCCACCATTTTGCAGACCGCCTGGAGCGTCCCGCCGGTTGCTATCAGATCATCGACAATCAGCACCCGCTCACCCTGGTTGATCGCGTCCTCGTGAACCTCAAGACTGTCGGTGCCATACTCCAATGCATATTCGACGCTGACGGTCTTGTAGGGCAGTTTCCCTTTTTTGCGAGCCAGGGCCAGCGAAGCCTCTAACCGGTCGGCCAAAGCAGCGCCAAAGAGAAATCCGCGCGATTCAACCGCCAGGATTTTGTCGGCCTGCTTTGATCGTGCGAATTCCTCCATAGCCTCCAGCGCCAGGGCGAACCCGGCAGGATCCTGAAGTAGCGTAGTGATGTCATAAAAGCTGATCCCCGGCTTGGGGAAATCGGGCACGCTTCGAATATACTTC
>JAUXBJ010000198.1 GCA_030619425.1 bacterium | reverse complement strand
GAGAGGACATAGCTACTCATCCCCGAGCCGAGCGAATCCCAGGCAGAACCATCCCAGCGGGCAATGTAATTGGCAGCAACCCCACCGGCAGTCGTGAAACCTCCCCCGGCGATCAGATCACCGTTGTAGACCGTCAGACTAGGGACATAGCCATTCATCGCCGAGCCGAACGGTTGCCATACCAAACCATCCCAGCGGGCAACATAATTGGCAGCAACCCCGCCGGCAATCGTGAAATTTCCCCCGGCGATCAGCTCATCGTTGTAGACCGTCAGGGAGCGGACCGTGGTGTAGGTGCTGTAAATACCCATCCCCGAGCCGAGCGGTTGCCATGTGGAACCATCCCAGCGGGCAATATAATAGGCACCAACCCCGCCGGCACTCCTGAAATCTCCCCCGGCGATCAACTCATCGTTGTAGACCGTCAGGGAGCGGACTTGGTAATTCATCCCCGAGCCGAGCGAATCCCAGGCAGAACCGTCCCAGCAGGCAACACGCCTGGCAGCAACCCCACCGGCAGTAGTAAAATCTCCCCCGGCGATCAGCTCACCGTTGTAGACGGTCAGGGAGGTGACCCTGTTATTCATCCCCGAGCCGAGCGAATCCCAGGCCGAACCGTCCCAGAGGGCAACACGATTGGCAGCAACCCCACCGGCAGTCGTGAATGGTCCCCCGGCGATCAGTTCACCGTTGTAGACCGTAAAGGAGGTGACAGAGCCATTCATCCCCGAGCCGAGTGGTTGCCATGTCGAACCATTCCAGCGGGCAATTTTGTTGGCAGCAACCCCACCGGCTGTCGTGAACTCTCCCCCGGCGATCAGCTCACCGTTGTAGACCGTCAGGGACCGGACGACATTATTCATCCCCGAACCAAGCGGTTGCCACGTTGAACCATCCCAGCGGGCAATATAATTGGCAAGCCCACCTCCCCCGGCGATCAGCTCACCGTTGTAGACCGTCAGAGAGGTGACATAGTAATCCATCCCCGAGCCGAGCGGCTGCCATGCCAAACCATCCCAGCGAGCAACAAAATTAGCAGCAGTCCCGCTAGCAGTCGTAAAATTTCCCGCCGCGATTAGATCACCGTTGTAGATTGTCAGGGCGTAGACACTGGCGTTCATCCCGACGTCCGGCCCGTTCATGACGTGCCAGTACTCGTCGTCAGGGACGGATTCGACGCTGTTCATCCCGGCTGGAGAAAGCAGAGGCTCACCCGTTTCAGGATCGAGGCGGACATCAAACCCCTCCAGGTCAAGCGAACCCTCAAAACCGGCTTGCCTGGCAGCTTCGATGTCAAAACGCCCGTCCGGTGTCAGAAAATCGGAGACCGATGCCTTGTTTGTCTCGGCCGATGTTTCGGCAATGCCCATAGTCGCCAGACAGATTAGGCAGATTGCAATCAGAATTGATCTGTAGTTCATGATTTCTTTCTCTGTTTGTATCTTCGTGAGATTACCTGTCTTACTAAGACGTTCCTCCGTCAGGGAAAGGTTCGCGGCACGTATTTGAAGAGAGCGTATCCTGCTGCTAAGTTCAGCGCGCAGGAACGCTCTACAGTTGCATCAGATGTGCGAGCACAAGGTGACTATATACAATCGGTACAATATAGAACATGTTGGCCCTTTTTGCAAGGCTTTTGCTCCCCACAAGACCGCTTACCAAGCCGCATGTTTTTCGTTACATGACGTGGCTGGCAGATGTGGACATCTGCCGCCCACAGGACCCAACTGGCGCATTGCTCTTGGTGGGGATAGCGATCCGCAGCCGTTCCCTTTTGATTGACATGGTTTCCAAAACCCGTATATTCCCTGCGCTGATTGCGAAAGTGGTGGAATTGGTAGACACGCTGGATTTAGGATCCAGTTCCGCGAGGAATGGGGGTTCGAATCCCCCCTTTCGCACTAAGAAATGCAGAATGCTAATGCTCGCGGTTCATCGTCATGGCTGCGGCGTCAAGATTGGAGTGAAACCGAGTGAAGGTTGAGGTTAAAGAACTCGAAGGACTGATGCGCGAGGTCACGGTAAATCTTCCGGCCGAGACGGTGGAAAGCGCGTTGAAAAACAAGTTCGATGAGGTTCGCAAGGATACCCAGATCGACGGTTATCGAAAAGGCAAAGTGCCGATGGATCGTATCCATTCGATGTTTGGCGACGCTGTTCGCGCAGATGTCAGCGAGGATCTGATTCGCACTACCTATCCGGAAGCAGTGAAGCAGGAGACGCTGCGGGTGGCTTCGTATCCCTCTATCGTCAAGGCCGGCTACAACGATGATGGCGGCGGCTTCAGCTATACGGCCAATGTGGAAGTATATCCACAGGTTGATAACGTGGTCTATGACGATCTGAAGGTCACTGTCGAAGAGATCGAGGTCAAAGACTCTGATGTTGATGAGTTCGTCGAAGGGCTGCTCAAACGGTTCTCCGATCTTAGCCCGGTCGAACGTGAGGCCCAGGCGACCGATGTGGTGGTGGCTGATCTCATAAAGCTCCACGCTCCGTCACTGGTTCTGACCGGTGGCCAGTTCGCCGGTCAGGAGATCGACCTGGGCAATCCGGTGACAGTGCGGGAGTTCAGGGAGCAGTTGACCGGCGCCAAGTCCGGTGATGAAACCGAAATCGAAGTCAACTATCCCAAGGACTATCCCGACGCCACCTTTGCCGGCGCTACGGTGAAGTACCACTGCCAGGTCAAACAGGTCAAAGAACGCATCCTGCCGGAGTTCAATGACGCTTTTGCCAAGCAGACCGGACAGGCGGAGACCGCCCTGGAACTGCGCATGCAGATTCGTGATGAGCTCAAAGCTCGGTTGGTTCAGGACCAGAGCCGCTCAAAAAAGAGCCAGATCATAGGGCAAATCGGCAGCAAGAACGAGATTCCCATCCCTGAAGGTCTGGTTAGCGAGTACCTCAATAACATAGTCGAGGATTTCAAGAAGCGCTATGAGGATACCGACGAAGAGGAAGTTCGTCGTTCCTATCATGATGTCGGCATCGGGACTATCCGCTGGAACATTCTGTTTAACCACCTCGCCGTTCAGGAAAATATCGAAGTCCTGCCGTCAGATATCGAAGAACGAATCAAGAAGTTTGCCGATAACTATAAGATGACTATGGAGCAAGCCAAGGAAGCACTCAATAAGTCCGGATCGATTGCGGATATTCGGGACTCGATCTTAGAAGAGAAAGTGCTTGATTTCCTGGTTGACAAAGCCAAGGTTACCACGCAAGAGAAGCAAACAACGAAGGCATAGCACCGTTAGATTTAGGGAAGACCTGATGGGCGACAATATTAGTTCAAATCACCTGGTACCAATGGTAGTGGAGCAAACGGGACGCGGCGAACGCGCCTATGACATTTTCTCCCGACTCCTGAAGGACAGAATCATCTTTATCGGCACACCGATCGAAGATCAGATGGCCAGTCTGGTCATTGCCCAGATGCTGTTCCTGGAGGCCGAGGATCCGGACAAGGACATTTTCGTTTATATCAACTCACCGGGCGGTTCGGTCACGGCCGGGATGGCCATTTATGACACCATGCAGTTTATCAAACCGGATGTCGCCACGACTTGTATGGGGATCGCGGCATCAATGGGAGCTTTTCTGCTGGCGGCCGGGACCAAAGGGAAGCGGGCCGCCCTGCCCAACAGCCGTGTGATGATTCACCAGCCGATGGCCGGCACACAAGGACAGGTATCCGATATCGTTATCATGTCTGAAGAGTTCGCCAAGACCAAAAAACGTCTAAATGAGTTGTTTGTGAAACATACCGGTCAGCCGCTTGAGGTGGTGGAGAAGGACACCGACCGTAACTTCTTCATGGCTCCAGAGGAAGCCAAAGAGTACGGTTTGATTGACAAAGTCTACGACTTCGACCGCGAAAAGAAATAGAGGCTCATCGACGCTGTTGTCGTTGATCGCTTCGCATATGTTGGACTAAAAGGTTTGTCATAGGAAGCCATGCCGAAGAAAAACGACCAGACCAGAGTTCCACGCCGTTGTTCATTCTGCGGGAAGCCGGCGGGACAGGTTCGCCGCCTCTTTTCCGGCTATGAGTCATTCATTTGCGATGAGTGTGTTGAACTCTGTAACGACTTGTTGCAGAGTGCGCCGGAGGCGGGTGTCCAGGAGGAGATCGTCGGTATTCCGGTGCCGGCGGAGATCAAGAACTTCCTCGACCAATACGTAATCGGGCAGGAACAGGCCAAGAAGACTGTCGCGGTAGCGGTCTACAATCATTACAAACGGATCAACGCTCAAGCTAAGGTACAACTGAGCGACAAAGAGTCGAAGTCCGGCGATGTCGAGTTGGAGAAGTCCAACATCCTGCTGCTTGGTCCTACCGGTACCGGCAAGACGCTCATCGCCCGCACGCTGGCCAAGTTTCTCAAAGTACCGTTCACGATCGCCGACGCCACCGTTCTCACCGAGGCCGGGTATGTGGGCGAGGATGTTGAGAACATCCTGGTCCGGCTTTTTCAAGCGGCCAATTTCAACCAGTTGCAAACTGAACGTGGTATCATCTATATCGACGAGTTGGATAAGATTTCCCGCAAAGAGGGCAACCCGTCGATTACGCGTGATGTCTCCGGCGAAGGGGTGCAGCAGGGACTGTTGAAAATCCTCGAAGGAACAGTGGCCAATATCCCACCGAAGGGCGGCCGCAAACATCCTGAGCAGGCGTTTGTACAGATCAACACATCGAACATTCTTTTCATCTGCGGTGGCGCCTTCGACGGCCTGGAGCAGATAGTGGCGCGTCGGGTCGGCAAGAAAACGATGGGCTTCGAGTCCGAACAGCGCTACATCAACAAGGACTCGGCTGAAATCCTTGATCACGTACTGCCGGTCGATCTGATCGCCTATGGTCTGATTCCGGAGTTGGTCGGGCGGTTGCCGGCCACGGCGCCTTTGAAGGACCTGGATGAAGCCGCCCTCATGAGTATCCTGACAGAACCGAAAAACGCGCTGACCAAGCAGTTCATGCGCTTGTTCGAAATGGAGGGAGTCAAGCTTCGCTTTGAACAGAAGGCTCTGGAGGCTGCCGTGAAGATCGCCCTGG
>JAUXBJ010000123.1 GCA_030619425.1 bacterium | reverse complement strand
GATCCCCTTCGTTGTCGTGCTCATCAACTCACTGATTCTGGTTGTCTTACGGCAGTTTGTTCGAGTTCTACGTTCATGCGACACGCACCCCATACCAGAGAAAAAGCGGACTTTCCCTTCCTTCAAAGAAATAACCTTTGAAAGACGCTGGTATTGCTACCCTGACGTCCGCGCCCCGCCGCGAGTCGCCCACTGGTGTTTCTCGCGTGGCTATATGAGGCCACGCATAGTCCAATGTGCCGCCAATCTTCGGATCGGGCACGTCGATGTAAGAGTCGTAGGACACCGGCGCGCTGGTGGCCTGCTCAATCAATATGTTTACAGAGAATAACAAAGGATGTGTAACATGAAGAAGTTCGCTGTTATCACATTATGCTTACTGCTGTTCGCCTTTTTCGTCCCAATGAACGCGGCGGCAGCAAATGTTTCGATCGGTAACTCCAACTATGAGAGTTTGCCAGATCTTCCCAAAGACAAGAACGACGCCACCGCCATGGCGAGCGCTCTCAGGGGCGGAGCGGATGTCAAACTAGACAGAACTGAAGCCCAAATGAAGGCCGATGTGCTGGCCACAGACGGTAGCCCCAGCCCGAGAGTGGTGTACGTATCAAGCCACGGTGGCGAGGGTCCGCCTGCCACCCTTGTTGGTGTAGACGAAAACGGGTACGACGCAAACGAGTTGGCCGCAGACTTGAAGTGTGAAGACAACGAGTTAACCGTCGTCATTTTGGATGCCTGTTATTCCGGTGGAATGGCCTATCCGGCCGTGGATTCGTGCTGCATATTTCTAACGGCCGCGGCAGCCGACGAATGCGCTGCGGGAAAGTTAAGTCCGCCTCGAGATGCACACAACAGCAGATTCACGGAGTGGGTTCTTCGCGGCGTCAGAGGAGCGGCTGATGCTGATGGTGACGGTGAGGTAACTCTTCCGGAGCTTGATGCCTTCCTGACAGCCAACTATGACACCAATGATGAACATCACCAGTTCATCGGCGGAGACAAGCCAGGCGCCGACACGGTGAGGATTTTCAAGTCGGTCGCTGATCAGATTTACAATATCCCCTCCCACACGAACCTCGGCATACTCATCCTAACCCTGCTGCTGTTGTTGGCCGGTGCCTATGTCATCTACCAGCGGCGACGGAGCGTGTTGAACGTCGAATAGTCCGTTTGACAAGTCAACCGCAATAGAATGGCCGGGGCGCTTGTGGCGTCCCGGCCTTCCCAACTGTGAGGTTATAGTACTGGCTCGGTCCCCGAATCCATTCTGAGGACCGAACAGGCCAAATGTCGGCGCAGGTCGATCAGTCGGATTTCCAGTCGACCCATGCCCCGATGGAATACTTGTCGATCAACTCCGCTTTCAAATCAGCCGCTTCAGCCACATTTTCAAAGCTGCCGATGCGCACGCGGTAAAAGGTCTGCCCTTCGTGGACGAATTTGACGGCGTATGGTTCGTAGCCGCGCCGCCGGTACTGATCAAGCAAATACTGGGCATACTCATAATCCTCGCACGCTGCTATCTGGACCGTATAACCTTCACCAGCCGGTGCTTCCGCCAAGCTCGAGGTTCCTTCAGGAACAGCCGAAGCGTCCGCGCCGACCTCTTCAACCGCGCTGCTATCGATCACGGACTCATCCGGAGCCATCGTATCGACAGCCTCAGCTTCCTCTTCCATCACTTCCTGCCCAAGCTTTTCCGCATCCTCTTGTCTATCAGCACAGCCGATAAGCAGCAAAGCTGCCAGCAATC
Source organism: bacterium (assembly GCA_030619425.1). Classification (GTDB taxonomy): domain Bacteria; phylum Zixibacteria; class MSB-5A5; order GN15; family FEB-12; genus JAJRTA01. Next base: position 4,607 of record JAUXBJ010000123.1, on the reverse strand, counting down.
CAATCAAATAAGCCTTCATACTTCTCTCTTTCACTCCGGCCTTGAAGCTGTAACTATTTACGACCTACAACCAAGGCGCCTCAAGCCTGTTCATTCTTGTTTCACCGTCGAAATAACCCTAACCACCATAACTGTCAACATAAAACCCCTGTCGTTTATCCATGGAAGGGCAGCAAAACAGACGTCTGATCGCTTTCACATGTGTGCCCGCTGAGTCTTCAGATTCAGCGGGAGATTGCGGCCGAATCTGAAGGTTCGACCGCCACAAGGCCTTAGTCCGTCAGCCTGAGCGGAGTCGAAGGGTGGCGCACCCTGTGGGCAGAGCCTGGATGCTTTGTGGGCGGCAAACCACGCACCATACGATGGCCGCTGAGCCAACGTTCAATCGTTCAGTGAGCAGAAGGCGAAACACCCCAATGGAGTTTCTCCTTGAGGACTTTGTAGAAACTGTTTTCGGGGAAAACCACGACTTTCAGACGAAAGTCGGCCTGAGTTACGATGACCCGATCGGTGTCGAGCAGCGGAGCGCTGACCTGTCCATCAAGAGTCAACCCGGCTACCTCGTGCTCGGAGCCAATCCGCAGCTCAAGGATGTCGGAAGCACTGAATACCATCGGACGGGTCGACAACGAAAAGGCTGCTATCGGCGCCACCACTATCGCCTCCATTGTCGGATGCAGAATCGGTCCACCGGCGGCCAGCGAGTAGGCTGTTGAACCGGTCGGTGTCGCCAAAATCAGACCATCGGCCTTGTAGGTAACGAGTTCTTCGCCGTTCACCCGCAGATTGATTCCGATCAGCCGGGCAATCGGACCGTTGTCAACCACCACTTCATTCAGAGCGTAGGGCGACTGCAGTTTCGGGCGTCCCTCAATGACGGTTTTCAGAAGCATTCTTTCTTCGATAAGGTACTCTTCGCGCACGATGGCGTTCAGAGCATCTTCCAACTGGTGTGGTCGCAATTGAGTCAGGAAACCGAGTGATCCGAGATTGATTCCCAACACCGGCGTCCCGGCTGAACCGACCGATCGCGCCGATGCCAGAAAAGTACCATCGCCACCCATAGAAATCAAGATGTCGACCTTGGTGGCCAGCTCTTCGCGGGTCAGGTCGGTCGCCGGGCCGTGACAGATATCTTCCAGTTCCTTACTACAATAGAAGACTTCGTGACCATTATGACCCGCCCATTCGAGCACACAGTCAATAGCCTCGCGGGCGCCCTCACGTCTTAAGTTGGCAATCAATCCAAAACGCATCAGTCAACATCATCCTTTGTCATCGGCTTCCACCATCCGAGAAAGGTCTGGCTCCGATTTTTTGCGCTGAGCCCCATTACGACGGAACCCCAGTTTCTGAAGGAACCCGCCTTCCAGCTTGAGATGTTGCTTCGCTAATGATTCAATCGAGGACACTACACTCTCAACATCCAGGCCGATTTCACGAAGCAGCGATTGGTGGTCGCCATGAGTTACGAACCGATCCGGAATTCCCATCGCCTTGAATGCACCTTTGTATCCGTGGTCGAGCAGATACGCCCCCACCGCCTGGCCGAACCCGCCACGGAGTACGTTTTCCTCAAGCGTCACAATCAACCGGGCCGAGTTTCTGATCCGCTCCAGTTTCTCAAGGTCAGGCGGTCGGATGAATCGTGCGTTCACGACAGCCACATCGACCGTCGTAGCGAGCCTTTTCCTTGCCTCCAGCGCTGTCATAACCATCGTACCGGTCGCCAGGATAACAACCTCCGCCTCCGGCGAACACAGCTCCCATTTGCCCCACTCGATCGGAACAACCGCCTCCGTCATCTCTGTGGGGACCGAGGCTCGTGGGTATCTGATTGCCACCGGCCCGGGGAGTTCATGCTCAATCGTGTAATGCAACATCGAGCGAAGCTCATTGCCGTCTTTGGGTACGGCCACCTCCAGATTCGGCACCGGACCAAGAAAAGAAAGATCGAAAGCGCCGTGATGGGTGGGACCATCCTCGCCCACCAGACCGGCGCGATCCATGCAGAAAACTACCGGCAGTTTTTGCAGGGCTATGTCGTGGATAATCTGATCGTAGGCGCGTTGCATGAAGGTCGAATAAACCGCCATATAGGGACGCGCCCCTTCGGCGGCCAATCCGCCGGCGAAACATCCGGCGTGCCCTTCAGCAATGCCGACGTCATAGAATCGATCGGGATACTCCTGCGCAAACTTGTCCAGACCAGTGCCGGTCGCCATAGCGGCGGTGATAGCGATAACGCGCTTGTCCCTGGCCGCCAGTTCCAGCATGGTGTCACCGAAAACCTTCGTATAAGAAGGCCGACCCGACTTCTTAGCCGGCTTACCGGTCACCTTGTCGAATTTTCCGATGCCGTGATAACTGGTCGGGTCACCTTCAGCGGGATCGTACCCCTTGCCTTTCTTGGTCGCCAGATGAAGCATGATCGGGCCTCCAAGATTCTTCAGGCTCTGCAGAGTCTTCACAACCAGCGGCAGATCGTGACCATCAATCGGTCCAAAATAGCGAAAACCAAGATTCTGAAAAAGCATGCCCGGCACCAGAAAACCCTTAAGAGAGGTTTCGATATGTGATATCGTAGCCCGGATTTCGTCACGTCGTTTGAAACGACCGGTCAGCTCCCATATTTCGTTGCGCAGCCGATTGAATTTTTCATCCGCCATGATGTTGGTCAGATACTACGACATAGCGCCGACATTCTTCGAGATCGACCAGGTATTGTCATTCAGAATGACCAGCAGATCTTTTTTCGATGTCCCGGCGTTGTTCAGACCCTCAAAGGCCAGTCCGCCGGTGAGAGAGCCATCGCCGATGATGGCTACCACCTTGAAATCCCTGCCGGCAAGGTCACGGGCGGCCGCGATTCCCAGAGCCGCCGAGATTGCCGTCGAGGCATGACCGGCGCCGTAAGGGTCGCAATCCGATTCGGCGCGTTTGGTAAAACCGGCCAGTCCGCCATACTGTCGCAAGGTGTGAAACTGCTCGCGTCGCCCGGTCAGAAGCTTGTGGGCATAGACCTGGTGACTGACGTCCCAAACGAGTTTGTCGGTCGGCAGATCGAAGACGTGATGCAACCCCAGCGTCATTTCTACCGCACCAAGATTGGTGGCCAGATGACCACCGGTGTCGGCGACGGCTGAGATTATTTCCTGACGGACATCATCGGCCAGACCTTCGAGCTGTTCAAGGGACAACTCCCTGACATCCGATGACGAGTTGATTTTCGAAAGGTACTTCATCTGAATCTACAGTCGCCCTCAGCTTTGCCGCTGTCCGATAAACAGGGCAATAAGCTTAAGAGCGTTGTCATCACCTTCATCAAAAACGGCTATCGCTTCGTCGATCAACTGTTGAGCCGTCCGGCGAGCCTGAGGCATACCGACGATACCGGGGTAAGTCGCTTTCAGGTTTTTACTATCCGAACCGACTTTCTTTCCCATTAGTTTCTGATCACCCTCAATATCCAGTATGTCGTCGATCACCTGGAAAGCGAGGCCCACCTTCTCCCCGAAGATAGTCAGCCTTGAGAGCAACTCAGCCGGAGCATCGGCCAAAATGGCCCCGACCCGCACGGCGCAACGTATCAGGGCGCCGGTCTTGCGGCGATGGATCTCGGTGATCTCCTCCTCGGTAACCTGGCGGCCTTCCGCTTCTATGTCGGCTGTCTGTCCGCCGAGCATCCCCGCAGTGCCGATAGCTCGGGCCAGTTCTGTCACCGGTTCAGTACGACCGGTGCGCGCCATCAATTCGAAAGCTATATCGTGCAGAGCATCACCGGCCAACACAGCAATCGCCTCACCGAATTTCTTATGACAGGTGGGTTGACCGCGTCGGAGGTCGTCGTCGTCCATGCACGGCAGATCGTCATGGATCAATGAATACGTGTGCACCATCTCCAGCGCCGCCATGGCGTAATGGATCGGCAACTCTTCACTCTTAACACTGCCACCGCAATATTCGTACGCCGCCAAAGCCAATTGCGGCCGCAACCGTTTGCCACCAGCCATCACCGAATAATGCAGCGCCTCATGCAGCGACTTCGGCTCAGACGACACCGGCGGCAGATATTTCTCCAACAATCGGTCGGTCAGCTCCCGCCCGGCCTGAAGGTACGCACTGGGGTCAATGGCCTGCGCCGGCATCACGCTTCGGTCTCCGCTTCGTCGAAATCCGCCTCGACCGGAAGATCGCTCTTTTCGGTAATGATTTTGATCTTCTTTTCGGCAGCATCAAGTCTCTGATGGCAGTCCTTAGCCAGTTGCAGACCCTCGGTGTAGAGGCTGATCGAATCCTCAAGTGACGCCTCGCCCGACTCCAACAGTCCGGTTATCTCCTCGAGGCGCTCCAGCGCCGATTCGAAATCTTTAGTTTTCTTCCTGACCGTCATGTTTCTTGTCCGGTTTCGTTTCTTCCACAAACGATACTATCCGGCCGTCAGAGAGAATCGTCTCCATACGCTCGCCGGGGAGAATGTCACGCACCGACCGGATCAGACTCTGTTTCGGCAACCGTCTGCTAACCGCATAACCCCTCGCTAATATCTTCAGCGGAGACAAAGTCTCCAGCCGAGCCAACGACAAAGATAACCGGTTCTTGTGCTT
>JAUXBJ010000132.1 GCA_030619425.1 bacterium | reverse complement strand
GACGGACAGCTTAACGCTGGAGAGCACAGCGTGGAATGGAACGGTAGTAATGTTGCCAGCGGTGTATACTTCTACACTCTCAGGATCGGAACAGCTACCGCGACTCAGAAGATGCTTCTTCTGAAATAGAGTGTAGCAGACATTATATTACATCGCGGTCTCAAGAGATCGCGAATAACCCGGTGGTGTGATGCGCTGCCGGGTTTTTTTGTGCCCCAATTCTGACGGTTGCAGAGGCAAAAGTCGCGCCTGGGCCAAAACGCCTTAACCGGTTCGCCTGGGGAGCTACTGTCTAATCGGTTGTCACACAGCAAAACGTGCGGCGTTATATAGAATCAGGTTTGTGTATGGTGATATCACTGAGACAGGTGGAACTCAGAGAGGTCAATGCTTGATTTGTGACGGAGGTGCCAGCAATCCCATCGCTTCTTCGAGGTCGGCATTCAGCAGCACCTTCAGTACCATGCCGTCGGTGCTCCCGGGTACATCAATGACCCTAACAGTGTCCGAGAGCCAGGCGAATTCGGGCAGGATATCGGCCAGAATGTTATGGGATCTGTCCAGGAATTGCTCATCGAAGACGATCCCGGTGTCGTCCGGATAGAGAGGCAGATAGCGAATGTTCGCTTCGACAAGGTCCTGGAAGAAATGGGTGCCGAACGAAAGGTCGGGAACATAATCGCCTTTCTTACGCGCAACCTCGATCAGGACGGCTGTGTTGTTAATGTCTGAGTAGGTCACGTTGACGCCCAGCTTGATATCCCCCCGGCTACCCCAGCGTCCCGGTCCCATCAATATGAACTTTCTCTTTGGCAGAAGCTTGTTGAGTTTTCCGACCGCTCTTCCAACTGAGACCATTTCCGACCGGCTGGCGAGTTTCTCGTACTCGCTGCCTACTACGTACACGATGTGCGTGATATCGGGAACACTACCATTGGAGACAAAGCGGTTGGCGGAGAAAACAATCCGATCTTTGGGGACGTCTCTGGGAATCGGGGCCGGTGCACTTTGATCGGAGGAGCTCTGAGGACGACATTGCAGGAGAAACAGGTTGTGGCCGTCAGAGCCGAACTCGATATCGACGGGTATGCCGATCTCTTGTTCCAGGGTTCTGAGAATGGTCTGTATCTGTTTGATGAAGGGTGTTCGGCGGAACAACCCTTCAAAGGTCACCACCGACGTCTCATCGGAAAGATCGGTGGTTAACCCGACGGGGCGAATCACGCCGTCCTCATGGAGAATCGAAACGATATCGTTGAGTCCCGGAATTTCTTCTCCGACTTCTTTTAGGAAGGCTTCTATATCCAGGGTCTCAAAGCTGTTCGTTTGCAGGTTTATGACGTCGATCTTCTTGGGGGAGTATCGGACGATTTCATCGACTCCGACATTGACGCTCAGGCCCGGCTGACCGGGAGCCAACAGAGCCGGGTAGTCGTCGCCCACGCGATCAACGGCACGGGTTCCCATGCCGGGCACGAGGCGTACCAGGCCGTCTTCGCGCCTGATACGAGGAGACCATCGGAATTCGTTGGCACTGAACGCGACACCGGCGAAAGTCGGCAGAAAGTACTTGCCGACCGTGGTCCCTACCACCTCCTGAATCATAATGCCCATCTCTTCTACGAAATCGAGCAACCCCCGCTCGGCCCGATACTCAATCGCATCGGGACTGAAAGTCGACGCATAGACCTCTGCAACCGCATCAACCATAGCGTCAAGTCGGTCATGTCTGCTGCCCTGATTCGCCAGAAACAGGCTTCGGTATTTGCCGGAGAAGGCGGCCCCGACTCTGTCTTCCAGCAGGCTGGAGCTACGGACTATGATCGGGTGTTCTCCGAAATCATCCAGAGCCATGGTCAGACCATTGATGATCTCGGCGGGGAGTCGAGCGCACTTGAAAGTCTGCACGATATAGGGGTACTCAGCATAGATCTGGTCAAGCTCTTTGTATTTCTGCTCCACAACGTCGTCAAGGCCGTTGTATCGCACGAAATGTAGTATACTGTCTGAGGTGATATGCCAGGTCCTGGGGATCCTTACATTTGCGAGCAACTCATTGTCTTTGCCTTTTGTCTTAAGGATATTGGCGGCAAGGTGCATCCCGGCGCTTTTCCCCCCGAGTTTGCCTTTGCTCTCCGCACAGGAAATGACACGTTCAAGCAGATCGGATACGTCACGGACACCTATGAAATCCCTGGCAACCTTGATATACTGCAGTTGATCTGAGAGGAACCTGCGAATAAGCGAGACACGTATCCCCTTCTTGCTGGCCGAGGGACTGGTCTGGTCATCAACCGGGTAATAACGCCCTATTGCGTTGGCAATCTCACTCAACGAGTAGTTGCCACTTATGATTCTCTCGAGGGCGCTTAATTTGTCCTCTTGAAGCCACTTCTGAATCAGGCTCTGTATCGTGTCGTCACTAAGGTGTTCGGCGGCGATCTTAAGCGCCAGCGCGCTGAAATCACCGGACAGTTCCTTCTTTCTTGGATGGTGGGGGACATTCCAATCCTCCCGCAACTCGTCACCGGCTCCGGCCTGCTCCGAACCGAACGGCTGGAGAAACCTCTCAGCATCGGCAATGCCGCTCATGCATAAGTGGTTCTTCAACTTTCGCGTGATGTTCAAGAACAGTTCTCGATCGGTCTCTTCAAGAATCTCCAGCACCTTCTGCCACCTGGCGCCTCTTTTTTCCGCACTGGGGACGGCTGCCTTCTGCAGTTCCTGAATATCTACGGACAACCTCTGGTACTCGATGAGGCTACCAAGTTGCCCGGCTATTGCTCGAATCAACTTTGTTTCTTCTCTGAGGAAAGGACCGTCATCAGCGGCCGGTCGTTCCTGGATGTAGCCGACGGTGACACGACCTACTGCAGAGTCCTTGATTCCAATACCTGCGCTCTGCATCCAGGCTGATTCGACGAAGTCGGGTGAACAATAGATGTTGTTTTCCACCGAGATTTTGGCCCGGCAAACATCAGGGTATTGCCAGCCCGATGGAATCACCTCGATGATCTTTGGGCAAACCTCATCCAGGGGCCGGTCGGGATCGCTTAAGATCTTTTCGATCTGATACAGACAATCGAGTTCCTTGGCCCGCTCCCTCAGGGACTCAAAGAGTTTGTCTTTTGACTCCTTCCGCTCAGTCATTTGACAACCGCCCCTTGCCGACAGCCTCGCAGAAGCAAATCCATATCTGAATCAGCCCACTGTGGAGAGAGTGGTTTACCGGCGAACTGTGAAAGGTCTCAAGCGTTGTGCGCATCATCAACCTTATCGGGAATAATAAGCCATCCTGCCACGAGCGGCCTTTTACAACCAATTCTCGCGGCAGGAGGCTTTCTTGAGGAGAAAATAGCCAGAGACATTAGAAGGTTGATTTCGTCAGGACCAACCTTCACCGATTTTCAAGGCAAAACCATGAAGTCGGTTTCCAGGCTATCGTTCTTTGTTACTTTCTAACTGTTGAGGATCTCGTCGACCTCCTCTTTCCCAACATCCATAACATACTGAATGCCGCTAATGTCTGCCGCCTGGGGGGTCAGGGCGGCGATATCATCGCGCGAGATGTATTCCGGGCTGAATTTGCGGCTGCCGCACATAAGCTGGCGCAAGCCCTGGGCCAGACGCTCGTAGTAGGTATAGAGACCAATGGCTCCGGTCGGCAGGGCTTCGAATTCCTTGTTGCCGATTTCCTCGCGCAGATCGCCGGCGGTGACGAAAATCTCATCCCGGGTCTGACCGAACCGCTCGACGTACACCGGCAATTGATGAGCATCAATGGCCATGCCGATTGTTTTGCCAACCATGACGGCCGCGATCGGGGACCGAGCCATGCCGATCAGCTTAACAAACGGAGCTCCGAGAGCCAGACCTTTGAAAATATGATCCTCGAAAGTGAATCCGCCTGCCAAAGCGAGCGGGGCAACGTATTCACCCTTGTCGGCGAGGCGTTTGGTATACTGGTACAACAACGAGTGCAGTTCTACGGGTGGCATACCCCACTCATTCATCATCCGCCAGGGACTCATACCGGTGCCGCCGCCGGCGCCGTCAACCGTGAGAAGGTCGAGTTTGTACTTGGACGTATACTTGACCGCCCGGGCCAGGTCCGCCGGTCCATACGCACCGGTCTTAAGGAAAATATACTTGGCTCCGGCCTTGCGCAGTTCTTCGACCCTGTTGGCAAACCCTTCTTCGGAAACCATGCCTAAGCGCGAATGCCTTTCAAACTCCTTGAAGGAACCACGCTCGAACGCCTTGATGACGGCCGGGTCGGTCGGGTTGGGCAGGACCACATAACCCCGGTCATAGAGCATCTGAGCCTTCTTGAGGTTCTTGACCTTGACCTCGCCGCCGATGTTCTTGGCGCCCTGGCCCCACTTGAGCTCCACAACCTCGACACCCAACTCATTGATCGCATACTCCTGAACACCGAGACGCGTGTCCTCGACGTTTGCCTGTACGATTGTGGCGCCGTATCCATCGCGCTGGTTATCCGTAAACAGCTTGACACGTCGCTTCAGGTCAACGGTGTCGACCACCTGACCATTCTTGATAACGGCCTCTGGGTCCATGCCGACGACGTTCTCACCGATAGTCAGCCCGGTACCGGCCAGAGCGGTACCGATCGCCAGTCCTTCCCAGTTGTTCTTGGCGATGTCGGTGGAACCGATTCCGGGAATAATCCACGGCAAACGGAACTTCAACCCCTTGTCGTGTCCGAAGGTAACTTCGAGATTGACATTGGGGAATATCGCCTTGTCGCTGTCGGCTTCGATACCATGAGCGCCCACGGCGGTACCCATGATATTGAAGTGGGAATAGTCAACCGGGTAGGTTTTTTCCGACGCCGTTGTTATTACGCCGAAGGGTTGAGGATAAATCACTTCGTGTCCGCGATAAGCTGATTTTCCTATTTCGCACATCCCGATGCAGCCATCCACACAGGTGACGCACATGCCTGAACCAGGCGAAACCGAACCTTCGGTCCGATTCTTGGTCAAAGTTGCGGCCGATGAGTTTACTCTCGACAGTGTTATGGACATTGTTTTTCCTCCATTGTCAGCCTCAGTTCTTCTTGATCTCACATGCGACACAAGGCTGCATATAACACATCATATCATCAAATTCTTCTTTTTCAAGACAGGGCGGGCTTAGATTGGCGCAACCTCCGCAGATTGCCTTCTCCGGTTCGGTGTAGGTACACCTGAGTGAACAGGCCGGGCAGACGTACATGCATCCACCACACTGGCGGCAGACATCAGAGTTCATGTCGAACGGTGTGCCGATGCTCCGGTTCTGGCCGCGTCCACGAAAGCCGATGGCCTTGGCCATCATCTGCTCTTCACACATGCGCACGCACAGCCCGCACAGAATGCAGTCTTCATATTCCTGCCGGAACCGCTGCTGCCGAATGTTATGCGCAGAGGCAAGGTCTTGTATGATTTTGGACTGTGGACATGACGCCAGCAGGAGTTCCAGAACCATCTTGCGAGCCCTGATGACACGACTCGAGGCGGTGCGAACCTTCAAGCCTTCCTCAACCGGATAGGTACACGAGGAAACCAGTTTGGCCCTTGGACCTTCCCCGATCTCAACCACACAGAGGCGGCAGGCGCCATAAGGGGAAAGCCCTTCCATGTGGCACAGAGTAGGAATAGGGAATCCAAGAAACTGGGCCGCCTCCAGAAGCGTCGTGCCTTTTTCCACCGAGACCTTCAGGCCATTTATGTAGAGTGTGACCATGCTCATTTTCCTCCAGTCGCGACAGCCTTGGCCTCGGTTTCAGTCTCTGCTTCCTTGGGTTTGGTAAACTCCAGATCGCACCGAAGGCACCGACAAGCCTCATGGGTTGCCTCATCAACAGAGAGTGATACCTCCACTTCGGAGAAGTTGCGCGTTCGCCATTCCGCCGGTGCGCGGGGGGTTTCAACGCGATCAGCCGGCTGCGCGTCTTCTGTGTCCATTCTGACCGGCTCGATGTAAACCTTCGGCAAACATGGTTCAACCGGCTGCACCATCTCCTCGTTGCGTACAAACCGGTCGATCATCACCGCCGCTCGCTTACCGGCGGCGATTGCTTCAACCACCGTATTGGGACCGGTGACAACATCGCCGGCGGCGAATACTCCCGGCCGATTTGTAAGAAGGGTGGTTCGATCAGCTTTC
>JAUXBJ010000238.1 GCA_030619425.1 bacterium | reverse complement strand
GCACTGGCTGGAGAGCTTCTCCATTTCCCGGAGGAATCTCGCCCGCGCCAGAATCGAGGCAGCCGCTACCTGGATGATGCGCTCACCGCGAACCAGTTGATCCAATTTGACAGAAGCGCCGCGCCTCGCCAGGGCATCCTCGACCAACTCCTCCTTGCCGAACTTATCGGACACGGCCAGGTCAGCAGAGTGGTCGGCAAGCAAACGATGTATCACTTCGGCGTGCCCCTCGGCCAGGAGCTTATTGAGGTTCCTGATCTCAGCGTACTTTTGATTGTACTCTTCGGGAGCGACCACTATCACAATGTGGGCGTAGTCGGCCCGCAGACGTTCATCGATGTGAAGCATTTTCTTATCGGCGATCAACTTGCCGTCACGAACACCGAGCGCTTTCAGAGCATCCGTCTGCGACTCGTCGGCCAGGAAGGCTGCCACGACCAAGGGGCCGAAGAAATCACCCTTGCCTGATTCATCGACTCCGACTATGCGGCGGGCACCGGCCATTGATCAGTTGGCCCGTTCCAGGTACGCCCCGGAGCGAGTGTCGACTTTGACTTTGTCACCGTCTTTGACGAATGGCGGCACTTTGACAGTGAGGCCGGTCTGAAGTTTGGCCGGCTTCGTTACGTTGGACACTGTATCGCCCCTTGCCGATGGCTCAGTCTCCACGACCTTCAAAACCACCGAAGCCGGCAGGTCGACAGAGATCGCTTCGCCATCCAGAAACAGAACCTTGTATTCCTCATTCTCCAGCAGATACCACTTAGCATCACCCAGGTTCTCAATCGCGATCTCGATCTGCTCGAAAGTCTGCGAGTCCATGAACGACATCTCGCCGCCGTTTTCGTACAGGTACTGCATCTTCTTTTCCTCCATGTCGGGAGGCTTGAAACTGTCGTTGGACGAGAACACTTTTTCCACCACCGCACCGGTCTTGATATGCTTCAGTTTGGTACGGATGTTGGCCTTGCCACGACCCATCTTGAAGTGTTGGTACTCGACCACGTAGTAAGGTTGGTCGTCGACTATGATGCGCAAACCTCTTCGAAAATCAGACGGCGTATACATCTTACCTCCTGCTAAAGTAGGCAGGAATATAACAAAAATACGAATTGTCCCAAGCAAATTCTCGGGTCTTACGGTTGAAATCAGAGAAACGAGCAGCGTTGGTCAATACTCACCGAAGGATAGTCTCGGCAGGTGGCCTGCGAGTCTGACCGGTGTCCAGGCTGTCTGGATGGCTGCGTGGCAGGCATACCAGGAAAGTCGTCCCCTGCCCCGCCCGGGACTCAAACGTCAGTTGTCCGCCGTGCAGGTCGACAATCTTCTTCACCAGTGGCAGACCCAATCCGCTGCCGGAGGGACGTGTGGAGAAGAACGGTGTGAAAATCTTGTCGGCGTCTCGCTGGTCGATTCCGCAGCCGGTATCCGACACTTCGATCATCATCTGTTCATCCGTCGCCGTCACCTTGACAGTCACCGTGCCATGATCGCCGGCATGGGCGTTAACGCCGTTTTCCAGGAGGTTGGTGAGGGCTTGCTTCAACAGCAATCCATCGGCCTCGATTGGTTGAATCCGGTCGGTGTGGCAGGCGAATTCGATTTGCGCACAATCCGACCGAACGCGGAACGAATCGATCAACTCCCTGATCATCGTGTCAACGTCGAGCATGGTCGGACTAAAGTTGAGTGGGCGTGCAAAATACAGGAAGCGCTCGATCAGGGATTCAGCCTCTTTTGTCTCCTGCACCAAAGCCACGGCATGGTCGGGATTGAGATCGTGACCGATGAGTTTTTTCCTGAGCAGGCTACCGTACCCGGCGACCGCACCAAGCGAGTTTCGGATTTGGTGAGCCAGGCCGGCGGCCATCTCACCAAGGGCAGCCAGTCGTTCTTTGGTTTCCAGTTGGCGGCGTAAAGTCGACAACTCGGTAAGATCGTTGATCAATAACGACGCTCCCAGAACCGCGCCGGTATGATCGTGGATCATCGATATGGTAACTCCAAGGGTAAGTTGTCGGCCGGAAGTTGTCGTGAATTCCGTTTCGCGATACGCCTGATTCCGACCACAATCGAGCACACGGCTGACGGCATCCACCAGGTGGACATTCGATCCGAGCAGATCCCAGTAGTGTCTGCCTTCGTAGCGGGTACGCTCCACATCGAGAATCTCCTCGGCAACGGTATTGAGCGACATCACGCGACCGCGCTGGTTCACGGTTACGAGTCCGGAGTTCATAGAGCGAAGCAGATGTTCGTTGAACTGTTCAAGTGAATCGGCTCGATGGGTTATCTCGCGATTCAGTCGGAGCAATTCGGATTCCTTCTCTCGAAGTTCACCGATGATCCGACGGTAGTCGGTGACCATCGCCTCCACCTCGTCGTGGTCATCATCGACTATACGCCCGGCCTGAAGCGCCTCCTGCCGAATCCGGCGAAACGGCGACAATACGAATCGTGACACCAGAACATATACACCCAACGTCAGGAACGCAGCCACCAGACTCACGATTATCATGGTGCGCCAGGCGGTGTCGAGATAGGACAAAAGCGGCGCCTTTTCGCCGAGGATGATCAGTCCGCGGGCGTTGCGGCCCGACATGGGATAGAGATAGAAGTACTCAGCCTGGTCACCGCGTATGATCCGATGCATTTCGATAGCATCGAACCTCGCCACGATATCGCCCCACTCTCTGGAACCTGTGGTCACCAGAGAAAACAGATCAGCCCGGCTGAGTGCCTTCCCTTCTGAAGGCAGCGAGCCGGGGAAATACCCCAGTCTGCTCAGCCCCAGTTGCTGTCGCAGGCTGCCTTCCTGGTCTTCGCTCAACTGGGTCGCGCCCCAGCCATCAATGCTCCGGCTCACGAGTAGGCCGGCATCGTTCAGAAGGTTTTCTATCCGCTCTCGTTCCGCCATCAGTGCGTGGTAGGCGACATAGTTCGACGCCGCATTCAAAACCAGCAGAACGAGGATTATAGCGAGAAATCCCAGATGAACTTCGGACTCAAATCTGCGTGACAACTTATTCATGATCTTAAGTCGAATATCGGCTGAATGGGAATCGAATTGAACCGGAAGTTGTCTTAGGGCAGGGTCAGGAAGTTCGTAACGTAGAAATCGATAATCCGGTCACCGGCAACCATCGCCAGCATGGCGGCGACGGAAAGAAAGGGGCCAAACGGCACTGTCCGCTCACGGCGCAACCGGGCTGAGAACGCCATCAGAGCCAGCGAGACTACCAGGCCGATCACGGCGGAACTGATAAAAATCAGGAGTACCTTTTGCCACCCGAGAAAGGCGCCCAGCATGGCGGCCATTTTGATATCACCGCCCCCCATCGATTCTTTCTTGAACAGCCAGTCCCCCAAGAGCGCAATCAGATACAGCGCCCCGCCTCCGACCAGCAGACCGATGGCGGCGTTCACAATACCGATACCGCCGGGAATCAACGACACGCCCAGCGCTATGATCATTCCGGGCAGAGTTATTCCGTCAGGTATAATACGAAAATCGAGATCAATGAAAAAGATGACCAGCAGCGACGACGATAGCAGGGCGAGGGCTGCCGTCTGGAAGCTCAGTCCATACTGCCAGTAGAGGTAGAAGTAGAAAAGTCCGTTGAGAATCTCAACCAGGGGATACCTGATCGAGATACCTGTCTCACAGAAAGTACATTTGCCTCGGAGGACAAAATAGCTGAGTACGGGAATATTGTGGAACCATCTCAATGGTTTTCCGCAATGAGGACAGATGGACCTGCCGGCAACAAAGCCGATCTTGCGGGGAACCCTATAGATGACGACGTTCAGAAACGAGCCGATAACCAGGCCGGCTGTAACAACCAGAATAAGCGCCAAGACATGCATGTTATAGTATCGGTCGGCACGCCGCCTATCTCAACTCCCCCAGTAACGCCATGACCAAAGCACAGGCTACGGGCGCCGCTGTCTCGCTTCGGAGCACCCGCCGGCCCAGAGAAACCACTCTAAACCCGGCCTCTCCGGCTGCCGATACTTCCTCCGGCGTGAAGCCCGCCTCCGGTCCAACCAGCAATGTCACCCTGGGTGTCTGAGTATCCGCTATACACTCATCAAGAGGGCGGCCCTCATTTGTCGGATGAAAAACCAGATTGACATCAGTGCGATCTGTTTCCTTTAGGAATTGTTCAAGGGACACAGGATTGCTCACGTCGGGCCGATATGACCGGCGAGATTGTTTCACAGCCGCCAACGCAACTTTTTCCAGACGCCTCAGACGCGCTGCCGCCCGCCTGGGATCGTCCAGTTTAACTCGCGACTTCTCAGACAGAATCGGCACGAACCGCTTAACACCCAACTCGGTAGCTTTCTGGACAATGGTGTCGAGTTTCGACCCGGTCGATAGTCCGGCGGCCAAAGTCAGTCGCACTGTCGCTTCACCATAATTGCGCAGGCGAGTATGTACGCGCACCTGAAAGCTCTTGCTCCTCCCCGCTCGCTCAATCTCGCCACGGCAGGCATTGCCCAG
>JAUXBJ010000179.1 GCA_030619425.1 bacterium | reverse complement strand
GCCGCCAAGACCGACGGCAAGTATTTCCGCGCTCGCTCCGGGGAGGAGTTGGAAGCGATCTACGGAGAAATCGATGAAATGGAAACGACGGAAATTGACATCGCCTCGCACATACAGTATCAGGAGTTGTTTCATCTTTTCACTTACGCCGGACTGTTGCTCTTGGTGCTTGAGGTGATTCTGGCCAACACTTATTTCCGGAAACTGCCCTAATGTTCTGTCCCTTAAGTAGCCTGCGTAATGACCTGCCCATGTTGTGGCGGGGTGATCTTCAGATCGCCCCGCGTCACAGCGGTTTCCCGCCGGGCCTGAAGACCCGTCGGGCACAAGAGGATGTGAATGTAATCCTGGGACAGAACCTTAGCAGTAGGTGTGAATGACCTATGCGATTTGCTGAACCGACAAACTTCCTGATTCTTCTGGCCGTTTTGCTGCTGGGGATTTTCGTCTCCCTGGCCTTGCCGCGCAAAAGGAAGTTGATGCAACGATTCGGGGACCTACCGCTGATAATGAAAAATGCGCCGTACATTTCCCTGGCTCGTCAGCGGAGCAAGGCGATGTTGGTCCTGGCCGGGTTGGTGCTGGTAGCCATCGCCCTGGCCCGATTGCAGTTCGGAACCCATCTCGAACTGTTGAAGCGACAGGGGATCGACATTGTGGTGGCGCTGGATGTTTCCAATTCGATGTTGGTGCGAGACATGAAGCCGAACCGTCTGGCCAAAGCCAAACAGGAAATTCGCGGCGTGATAGATCGACTCAAGGGTGATCGTATCGGGCTGGTGGTGTTTGCCGGCGAAGCGTTTATCCAGTGTCCTCTTACGCTGGATTATTCGACGGCGGGATTTCTGCTTGAGGCGGTGGACAACAGTTCGGTCAGCGTACAGGGCACGTCGTTGACGGCAGCCATCAGTATGGCATCGCGAGCCTTCGCAAAGCAGGAGAAGAAACACAAAGTGCTGCTGCTGTTGACAGACGGCGAGGATCACGAGGGTGGCGCTGAAGAGATGGCCGACCAGGCCAGACAGCAGGGGATCAAGATTTACACAGTTGGGATCGGTGATCCGGCGGGAGAACCGATCCCGATTCTCGATCGTGACGGCAAGCAGGTCGGCTTCAAGAAAGATCAGAACGGCGAGGTGATCGTGTCCCGTTTGGATGAGACCACCCTCCAGAAGGTATCGCTGGCTACCGGCGGCAAGTACTACCATGCCACGGCCGGTGAGATCGAACTGGATCGCATCTTTGACGATATCTCCAGGATGGAGAAGAAAGAGTTGGAAGGCGCGCTGGTGACCAGGTACGACGACCGTTTTCAGTGGCCGCTGATGCTGGCGATATTCCTTATTGTGGGCGAGTTCTTCATTTCGGAACGAAAAAAGCGAACTGCGAGCGAGAGCGATGCGTAAATCAGTTATTATGGTAAGAGGTGTTCTTTTGGTGCTGATTCTCGCCGGTTCGGTGGCCGGTGAGGGTCTTTTCGACAAAGTGAAAAAAGGGAATCAGGCTATGGCCGGCGGTGACTACAGGAAGGCGTTGGAGTACTATCACGATGCTGAGACCGATCTTCCGGAATCTCCTGAACTTGAGTACAACATGGCCGGCGCCCTGCATTATGACGGCGGCTATGAAGAAGCTGTTGACAAGTATCAGCGAGCGTTGAACACCACCGATATCAATACTGAAGCTCAGGCCCACTACAATCTGGGTAACACGCTGTTCCGGATGCAGGACTACCAGAAAGCGATCCAGAGCTACCAGCAAGCGCTGGAGATCAATCCTGACGATATGGATGCGAAGTTCAATCTTGAACTGGCGCGCCGCAAGCTCAAAGAGCAGATGGAACAGCAGGAAGAGGATCCGCAGCAGAAGCAGGAGCAACAGGAAGAGCAACAGCAGGATCAGGAGCAACAGCAGCAGGAAGAGCAGGAGAAAGAAGATCAGGAGAAGGAACAGGACCAGCAGCAACAACAGGATCAAGAGCAGGATCAGCAAGATCAACAGCAAGAACCTCAGCCGCAACCGCAGGATGAGGACGAGATGTCCGAAGAAGACGCGGAACGAATCCTGAACGCTTTGCGCGATGATGAAAAGGAAATCCAGAAGAAGCTCAAGCGACGTCAGGTTGCAGGAGATTATGTCGGTAAGGATTGGTAACAAGAAGCTTTTTGGGCTGCCGACGCTTCTCCTGGTGGCCATGCTGGTGGCTCCGACGGCTCAGGCCCAGGATGACATCACGGTCAGTGTCACGCTCGACCGGAACAGTATCGGTCTGGATGAGCAGGCGCTACTTCAGGTAGAGGTATCCGGCAGCTCACAGGATTTGCCGAAGCCGCATATCCCGAGTTTGCCGGCCTTTGAAATCTACTCGCAAGGTCGCTCCAGTAACATCAGCATCGTGAACGGTGTGGTGTCATCATCGGTGACCTATCGCTATCTGGTAATCCCGCGCAAGCCGGGTGAGTTCCCCATTGACCAGATTGCCGTTGTACACAATAACAAACGCTACAAAGGGAATGTCGTCACGCTGAAGGTTCTCAACCGCGGCAGCAGCGCAGCTGATGATCTAAATGAACGCGCCGTAGGCGCCGAAGGGGAAAGCAAAGATTACTTTCTTGAGGCGGTGGTCGACAACAAGAACCCCTTCGTCAACGAACAGGTCACCCTTACTCTGAAGTTCTACATTGCAGTTCAGTATTACGGCAGCGCGGAGTTGACCGAACCGACTACGACCGGGTTCTGGAACGAGGTACTGGGAAACAAAGCTCCCTATTATCAGCGCATCAACAATCGTCGCTACAAAGTTATCGAACGCAAGTACGCGCTGTTTCCGACGCAGACAGGTGAACTGACGATCGGGCGGGCAACTATCCGCGCTACCGTTGCGGGGAAGCGAAAGCGGTCTCGCGATCCGTTCGGTGCTTTCGGTTTCGACGATTTCTTCGGGCGTGGTGTTGAGGCGCGCGCCTCAAGTCGTCCCTTGCGAGTGAATGTCAGGCCGATTCCACAGGAGAATCGACCGCCCGACTTCACCGGGACGATCGGTCGTTTCAATATCAGCGCCAAAGCAAACAAACAGCAGGTGGAGTTGAACCAACCGGTCACGCTGACCATAAGAATTTCAGGAACCGGTAACATCAAGTCGGTAGCTGAGCCCGCTTTGCCTGAGTTGGATGAGTTCCGCATCTATCGGGCCTCCTCGTCCGAAGAAGTATCACAGCAGAATGATAAGTTGGGTGGCGCCAAACTGTTTGAGGAGGTTTTTATCCCCCGCGTCCCCGGCGATCTTGAGATCCCCGGCCTGAGCTTCAACTATTTCGACCCGGAGCAGGAACGTTTCCGAGTGGTCTCAACCAAACCGATCCGAATCAGGGTGACGGCGCCGGAGGGTTACAACAGTGATTCTCCTGTTCCCTATTTGCCGCCGGGGATGACGATCGACAGTCGCGCCCACGACATCAGGCATATCAAGGCAGACCTGGGCAAGATGCAACCGGTCGGCCGCATGCCTTTGCTAACCATCGGCTTTCTGTTGTTCAATGCCGTGCCGATACTGGCGCTGATTGGGTCCATTATGATCAGGCGACGGCGAGAGAAGTTGGCAGCCAACACCGGTCTGGCACGGGCTCGAGGCGCCGCCAAAATCGCGCGCAAACGTATGGCACAGGCCAGAGCGCTGGCCCGCGTGGAGACTCTTGGCGAGTTTTATGCCGAGATCTATCGCGCCTTGACATCGTACATCGCCGACAAACTCGATATCTCACCGCACGGCCTGACCACTGACAGTATCAGGCGGATTCTGAACCAACGCTCGACTCCGGAAGGACTGACCGACGCCGTCACCGGGATCATCACAACATGCGACTATGCCCGGTTTGCCCCAACATCGCTATCCCAATCCGACATCGACCAGACCCTTAAAGACTGCGAGAAAGTCATCGTTCGCATGGAGGAGGTCAGGTTTGGCTAAGCTACTTGTGATATGGTTGTCGGTCATGCTAATGGCAGCGGCTCTTGTTGTTCCGCCGGCGTCGGCGCAATCCGACGAGTTTGCCATGGCCAACAGTTTCTATGAGGACAAAGACTTCGCCAGCGCCATCAGACTTTATCATAGTATTCTCGATCGCGGTAAGGAATCGGCCACGCTCCATTTCAACCTCGCTAACGCCTATTTCAAATCCGGTGATCTGGGTCACGCGGTTCTATACTACACCAAAGCCCAGCGGCTGGCGCCGGCTGATGAAGACATCGCCTTCAATCTGGACTTCGCCAAACAGTTTTCGCGCGTCCAAATGGAGGGCGTCCAACTCAATCCGATACGCACCTTCTTTGAGACTTTGGTCCGGCCTTATCAACTCCAGCAACTGGGTTGGATCACCTCGGCCTTGTTCTTCATGTTGCTTGGCGCCCTGACTGTCCGCATCAGTCTTGATCACGGGACTTCATGGTTGCGCATCGTCACCGCCGTCAGCCTGGTCATACTGGTGGCAGCCGGCAGTCTGACGACCTTCAAGTATCGACACGATTTCCTGACTCCCCGAGCTGTTATCATCTCCGAGGAGAGCCCGGTGTACACGGGCGCTTCGGAGCAGTCTGAAATCGAGCTTCACGGCGCGCCCGGACTGATCGTGGAGATTCTGTCTGAATCCGACGGCTTTCTGAACGTACTGTTTGAGAATAAACGGCGCGGCTGGATCAAGACGGATCTGGTGGCTCGAATCTAATCACCTGCAACCAACAAGCTATTGACGAATCCGGGACAAGGTCAGGAGCCCTGTAATCCTGACACAATGTCGAAACTACAGGGGTTTCGACCCGCACGGTTTGCGTCATTGCGAGCGAGCCCGGCGGCGGCGGGCCAATCTCGTACTACATGTCGCCCAACGAATTGAGATTGCCGCGTCGTCCCGCGCAGCGCGGGACTCCTCGCAATGACGAGAAAAGCAGCTTTTTCAACACTCCCCTTCGCGGGCATGACAAATCCTGTAGGTTCCAGTCTTCGTAGGGCAGGATCCCTGCGATCCTGCCGAAACATCACCCTGAGCATTCCCCCCAACGTCGTCCTGAGCGGAGTCGAAGGATGGCGTACCCTGTGCGCGAACACTGGATACTGGCTTTCGCCAGCACGACGATGATGGAGAAGATGGATTCCCGCCTGCGCGGGAATGACAACACCGGTGGGCGTCATATGTCCACATGTGCCGCTGTAAGACCGACT